>JASHRM010000251.1 GCA_030037315.1 Candidatus Acidiferrales bacterium | reverse complement strand
ATTTTCACTAGGGCCAAAGGCGCGCGAACAGTTAGAGTGGACAAAATGGGTTTCCGCACGAGTCATGCTAAAGGGCACTTGCACGGCAAGTGTTAGCTCATTTGTTAAGTAGCATAGCGGGATACGGCGATGACAAAAGTCGAGGCAATTATTCAAACGTCGAAGCTGGATGCGGTGAAAGACGCTCTTCACGAGATAGGCGTTGAAGGCATGACGGTGCTCGAAGCGCGCGGCCATGGCCGCCAAAAAGGACATACAGAGTTTTATCGCGGCCGCGAATATACCGTCGATCTAATCCCGAAAATAAAAATCGAGCTGGTGTTAGCGGATGAAATGGTTGAGCAAACGATTCAGGCCATCGTGATGGCCGCTCGCACGGGGAAGATCGGCGACGGGAAAATCTTCTTGACTAGGATCGATGACGCGATTCGCATTCGAAACGACGAGCGCGGTGACAGCGCTTTGTAGCGGCGCCAGGAACTCGCTGCACTTCGCGAAGCTTTTCTACAGCCGCTGATTTCGCTTTTTGTCTTTGCCGGACATGTCTACGAAACCCACTCCCGGAAATGAAGTGCGCGATTCCTATATAGAGGAATCCGCCCGCCTGCGCGAAGAGTTCCTCGACTCGAGAAACGGGGAGAAGGCTGTTCACGGGCGAACCGTGCTTGTTGAATCAGTGATGCTCAAGCTCTGGCAGGAGGTGATTTCAGCCGATGCCGACGCGCCAAAAGGTTTCGCGCTTGTCGCTTTGGGAGGGTTCGGACGGCGATGGCTTTTTCCGTATTCGGATATCGACGTTCTTTTTCTGCACGATTCCGATGCGACTGCCGATCTGAAGAGCCAAATCCGCAGTTTTTCGCAAGAGATGTGGGATTTGCGCCTCAAGCTAAGTCCCGCGACGCGTTCGATCGCCGAATGCGAAAAATTCGATCCTGCGAACGTGGAATTCGCGATTTCGATGCTCGATTCGAGATATCTGGCAGGCGATCGCCAACTCTTTGCGCGATTTCACGACGATTTGATTCCAAAGCTCGTCACACGCGAATCACGAGCGCTCGTTCAAAGGCTTACCGATCTGACTCGTGCGCGCTACAACAAATTCGGCAACACCGTTTTTCACATGGAACCCAACGTGAAGGACGGTCCCGGCGGCCTGCGCGACTATAATTTGGCGCACTGGCTCGCCCTGATCGCAGCCATGGAAGAACAAGGCGCGTGGCCGGATGAAACCACGCTGCTGCCAAGCTGGCTGCGCGGCAAATTCGACGCTGCCCGGCGGTTTCTCATGTCGGCAAGATGCTTTCTCCATTTTGGTCGCGGGCGTGACGACAACACGCTGGCCTGGTCGGCGCAAGACGAAGCGGCCGCGAAAAGAGTCGGCATCCCGAAAAGCGAACATCCGACCGCATCCGAATGGATGCGAATTTACTTTGGCCACGCGCGATTGGTTCATCGCGTGTCCGGGCAACTGCTGGAAGAATTTCCCGCGGCGCGCCCGTCACTATACAAACAATTCCAAAATTTGCGGTCGCGCCTTTCCAACGCCGAATTCGCGGTGGTCGACGGCAGAATCTTTTTGCAGCGGCAGGAAGCTTTGCGCGATCCGGATTTGCCGCTGCGCATGTTCCGCTTCATGGCGCGCCATGGACTCAGTCTGAGTTCCGCCACAGAGCACCAGGTGGAGGAAACTCTACCGGCGCTTGGCGCAGCCCCGCCCAAGGGAATCCAGTTGTGGCATTACTTGCAGGAAATTTTCCTGGCTCCACATGCCGCAGAGGCCTTGCGAACCATGCATTCGCTGGGACTGTTAGCGCTTCTGCTGCCTGAATTCAGTTCGATCGATTCGCTGGTCATTCGCGATTATTCACACCGGTTCACCGTGGACGAGCACACGTTCGTCACGATTGAAAATTTGCATGCGCTGCGGAAATCGCAATCGAAATGGGACCAGGGTTACGCGGAATTGCTCGATGAACTTGAGCAGCCCGACCTGCTCTACCTGGCGCTCTTGCTTCACGACGTCGGCAAGGGAACGCATCCCGGCAATCACATCGTCGGAAGCCTCGCGGCCGCCGACGATTGTCTGGCGCGTCTTGATCTCGATCAGCCGGACCGCGACACTGTCCTTTTTTTGATCGAGCATCATTTGTACCTGGGGGCAGCGCTGCGGCGAGATATTTTCGATCCCGAAGCGATTCGCCAGACCGCCGAAAAGATGGGCACACCTGAACGCCTGAAAATGCTCTGCCTGATGACGTATGCAGACATCAAAGCCGTGAATCCCGAAGCTCTCACGCCGTGGAAAGCCGAAAACCTTTGGCAGCTTTACATCGGAGCCGCGCATTTCATGATGCGCAGCGCGGATGATCGCCTTCACGGAGACCTGGACCAAGAAGTGATGACTCACCTCCGCACGCTGACGCCAGCCGCGGGACAAAAGCTGGACCGATTTCTCGACGGCTTGCCGAAACGATATTTGCGCACGCAAGCGGCGAGCGATGTGGTTCGGCACATGGAAATGGCCAGCAGGCTCGACACGGATTCGGTGCAGCTGGAATTGACGCGCGGACGGCATTGGTACGAACTGACGCTCGTCACGCTGGATCGGCCGTTTCTTTTTGCGAAGATGTGCGGCGCGCTGGCGGCGTGGGGAATGAACATCGTGAAGGCCGCGGCGTTTTCCAACAGCGCAAACGTTGTGGTGGATACTTTTTTCTTTACGGACCGCTTTCGAACGCTCGAATTGAATCTCCCGGAATGGGAGCGATTCAAGGTCAGCATCCATGATGTGCTGCTCGACAAAGCCGACTTGGACCGGATGCTGAAGGACCGGCTTCGGTCCGAAAAGAATACGGTTCCGAAAGTGAAAGTGGAACCGCGCGTCATCATCGACAATGAATGCTCCGGACAGAGCACGTTGATCGAAGTCGTGGCGCAGGACCAGCTCGGACTTCTCTACCGCATCAGCTCGAAGTTCGCCGAAGAAGGCTGTAACATCGAAATCGCGTTGATCGAAACCGAAGGCCAAACCGCGACCGACGCGTTTTATCTGACGTCCGGCGGGCAAAAACTCTCACCTGAACGCCAGGAGCGAATCACGGCCGCGCTGCTGGGCGAGTTGACCGCGACGTAGCGTTCGCTTGCAACTACTGCGCCGGCCCGTTTTCGCCCTCATTCCCCGCTGAAAACATTTATCGCCACGCTCACGCGCCGAGCATAGCCCACGCACCAGTGATTCGCTTACATAATTAATCTGAACATGTCGTAGACCGTCATAAAGCAGGCACCAGCCATCAGAACCGCAATAACGCTTCTTTTTTCGCGGATTAATGTCGACCACCAGAAACTGAAAAAGGCCATGAACACACACGCGTGATCACGAATACTGGGTGCCATGATATTCCATTGTGCAATTAGACGAACGAGGAAGCGGATCCAGATTACCGCCAGAACAACATTCAGGAAAACGAATACAGCTTTCTCAGATCTGTCGTCCAAAGTCCAAGGCATGCTTCGCGTCCTTTCGTGTTCTTTGCCGTCTAGTTACAGACAAAAGCAGGCAGGGTGGCACACCCTTTGGCTCCGCAGTTTCCACCATTGAGATAAGAGCTGGCGCGGAGGATATCACACCGGCATTACACCAGAGCTCCGATCCAACCTTGTGGGTGCCGCACTCTTCGCGCTGTTGGCGAAGGGTGCGGTTCTTGTCTGAATGAGAAACCGGCCGGAGCGTCGCTACGCCCTCGGGCACCTGCACTTCATCACCTGCTGGTCTCCCCATAGGCCGCAGTCACGGTTCGCGCAGCACAGCCATCCATTTCGGCGTCTGCGGCGTATTATTGTAGAGGGGAGCTGGACGATGGCTGACAAATTCAAGCCGGATCTGACTTATTCCGATGTGACCCCGAAGACGCTATACATGGGGCGGCGCAATTTTCTTTTGGGTTTGGCTGCGACGGGCGCGGCCGTTACGGCATACAAAAGGCTGCCGGGCCTGTTCGCACCGCGCGCAACCGGGTC
Organism: Candidatus Acidiferrales bacterium; assembly: GCA_030037315.1. Lineage (GTDB taxonomy): Bacteria > Acidobacteriota > Terriglobia > Acidiferrales > UBA7541 > Palsa-295. The sequence continues at coordinate 6,326 of JASHRM010000251.1, read as the reverse complement.
GGTACCCGTGCCGCTGAACGGCGTGGTTCAAAGCAAATACACGACGACCGGCGAAAAAGTGACGCCCGAGAATTGGGTGACGAGCTACAACAACTACTACGAATTCGGAGTCGAGAAGGACGATCCCTCAAAAAACGCGAAGAATTTCGTCACGTCTCCCTGGACTGTCTCGATCGAGGGCGAAGTGGCAAAACCTCAGAAGCTCAGTATGGATGACATCCTGAAGGTTGCTCCGCTCGAGGAACGCGTCTACCGGCACCGCTGCGTCGAAGCCTGGTCGATCGTGGTGCCCTGGATTGGATATTCCTTCAGCAACATCGTGAAGCTTGCTGAACCGACTCCGAAAGCAAAATACGTTGCGTTCGAGACGTATTACGATCGGAAGCAGATGCCGCTTGGTTCCGAGGCGGGAATTCAATTGCCCTACCGGGAAGGCCTGCGACTCGACGAAGCTATGAATCCGCTGACGCTGCTTTGCGTCGGCATGTATGGCGAGACGCTGCCGAATCAGGATGGGGCTCCCGTGCGCATCGTCGTGCCCTGGAAATACGGGTTCAAGAGCGCGAAGTCGCTGGTGAAAATACGCTTCGTGAAAAGCGAACCGGAGACGACCTGGGATATGTTCACAGGCGTGAATGGCACTCCAGAATACGGTTTTTACGCCAACGTGAACCCGAACGTGGATCATCCGCGCTGGAGCCAGGCAAAAGAGCGCCGCTTGGGAGAATTCCTGAAGCGCCCGACGCTGATGTTCAACGGTTACGGCGACCTGGTCGCCAGCCTGTATGCGGGAATGGATTTGCGTAAAAACTTCTGACGGCTCCGCGTGAATAAATTCCTAACCAGCAAATGGACGAAGTTCGCCGTGTTCCTCATTTGCTTGATTCCGGCGGGCGACCTTGTCGGGCGAGCCCTGACGGCTCTGGTCGCGGGGCTTCCGCTTGAAACCTACCTCACTCCGGATCCGATCAAGTTCATCACCCATCGCACCGGCGATTGGACGCTTCGCTTCATCATCTTTGCGCTGGCAGTCACGCCTCTGCGCAAAATTTTGAAACTGCCGCAGCTGATTCGCTTCCGGCGAATGCTGGGCCTTTTCGCTTTCTTCTACGGGACTCTGCATTTTCTTACCTGGATGGTGCTGGATAAATTCTTCGACTGGCGTGATATGTGGGCCGATGTCTACAAGCGACCTTTCATCACATTGGGGTTCGTGGGGTTCGTCCTGATGATTCCGCTGGCGCTCACCTCCACGGCGGGCATGATCCGCAGGCTGGGCGGAAAACGTTGGCAACGGCTGCACCGGCTCATCTACGTCACAGCGTGCCTGGGCGCAATTCACTATTATTGGTCCGTCAAATCGGACGTGCGAAAACCGTTGTTTTTCGCGGCGCTAATTGCAATTTTGCTGGCTTGGCGAATCGCGGTATGGACGATTGCTCGCCGTAATGCACCCGATGCGGTTACGGATTCCCCGCCCAGCAGCCCCGCCTCTGCGTGAGACCTGCCTAGACTCGCCATTACCGGTGCTCCCCGGAACTGGCACAAAGTTCATCGCTTACTGGACACTTGGCCAGATGCTTTTTCACTTTGGTTGTGTAAAATATCTCCCCATCGATTCGGGCGCTGTCCTAGGGGTAAGAGTGAAGTTTTTTATCGGCAGTCTGCTGGTCATTGTGGCAGCGATCGGCTTGGGCTCTTGCGCAGGAGTTGTGGGCCACGGCAAGACTCCGGCCGCCATTGTCGTACAGCCCGTGAGTCAATCGGTAAGGGCCCCCGCGAGCGCGACTTTTAGTGTGGTCGCAACCGGCACGCCGACGCCCACCTATCAGTGGCAGCAAGAGGCACCGGGGCAGAATTCGTTCAGCAATATTTCCGGTGCGACTTCCGCCAGCTATACCACGCCCGCCACCACTACATCGCAGAGCGGCACGCAAATCCGAGTGGTAGTAACGAATACCGCCGGATCAGTCACCAGTTCGGTTGTCACTCTTACCGTGAACGCCGGCAACGTAGCCCCGACGATCACTTCGCAGCCGGTGAACGCCACGGTAACGGCGCCGGCCACAGCCACTTTTAGCGTCACGGCGAGCGGCACGCCCACGCCCACCTATCAGTGGCAGCAGGAGGCACCGGGGCAGAATTCGTTCAGCAATATTTCCGGTGCGACTTCCGCCAGCTACACCACGCCCGCTACCACCACATCACAGAGCGGCACGCAATTCCAGGTCGTCGTGACAAACACCGCGGGATCTATCACCAGTTCTGTCGTAGCGCTCACGGTAAACCCAGCCAACGCAGCGCCGAGTGGTGTGACGGTCCTTACGTATCACAATGACTCTTCACGCAGCGGCGTATATTCAAATGAAACGACGCTGACGCCAAACAATGTGAACTCGGTTCAGTTCGGACAATTGGGAACGCTTTCTGTAGACGGCCTGGTAGAAGCCCAGCCTTTGTACGTCGGCGGGCTAACAGTCAATGGCAGCACGCATAATGTGCTGTTTGTGGCCACCGAAAATGACTCGGTGTATGCCTTTGATGCCGATAGCGAAACGCAACTCTGGCAGGTCAGCATGCTCCCCAGCGGCGAATCCATTGTTACCTCGAGCGACGTGAATTGCACCGATCTGCAGCCGGACATCGGAATCACGTCCACGCCAGTGATCGACTTGAGCGCCGGCCCGAACGGCACGATTTTCCTGGTGGCCAAATCCAAATTGGTGTCGGGCTCGACCACGACTTTTCATCTTCGTTTGCACGCGCTTGATATCACGACGGGCGCGGACCTTATGACGGCAAACGATATCCAGGCCACGTATCCCGGGAATGGCACGAATAGTTCAAACGGTGTGCAGACGTTCGTGCCGCAAATGTATAACGAGCGCGCCGCATTGCTGCTTCTGAACGGCGTGATCTACACAAGCTTTGGGTCCCACTGTGATAATGCGGACTACACGAGTTGGGTGATGAGTTTCAACGAGTCGAATTTGCAATCCATCGGCATTTTGAATCTTACGGCAAACGGCACTTCGCAAGGGGGCAGAGAAGGCGGCATTTGGATGGCCGGAGCGGGACCTGCAGCCGATCCATCCGGAAATATCTATCTAATCACCGGGAACGGGACTTTTGACACGACGCTTGATAACAACGGTTTCCCGAGCAGCCAGGACTATGGCAACACGTTCGTCAAGCTTTCGACGAATAGTGGAAACATGAGCGTCGCGGACTATTTCACAATGTACGACACGCTGACTGAATCCACCAACGATCAAGACTTCGGCTCCGGCGGCGCGATTGTTTTGCCAGATTTGTTGGACAGCCAGAATAACGTGCATCATCTGGCAGTCGGCGGTGGTAAGGACGGCAACATATACGTCGTGGATCGCGACAACATGGGCAAGTTCAATTCCTCGAACGACAATGCGATCTACCAGGAACTTGACGGCGTTCTGGGCGGAGGAATTTTCGACGCTCCGGTCTTTTTCAATAACACGCTGTTTTATGGGCCGAACGGGGGCAACGTGGTCGCGCTCCCAGTGTCGAACGCGCTGGTAAGCACCAGCGGCATTATGAGGTCATCGGGTACATTCAATTTTCCAGGGACTCAGATGGCGGTCTCCGCGAACGGCACATCCAACGGCATACTGTGGGTATCTTCCCAGACGGGTGGCAGCGGAACACTAATAGCCTTCAATGCGGCAAACATGAATCAGCTCTTTAGCAGCAGCTACAACGATACGAATCGCGCGAAATTCGCAACTCCGATGGTGGCGAACGGCAAGGTGTTTATCGGCTCGGGCCCGACCAGCGGGTCGACCGGCGGATCAGTCGCGATCTTTGGTCTCCTGAATCCGTAGTCGCACGGCCCATCGCATTCTGATCGAGCTAATCGTCCGGATGTACTCCCAGACTGTCGTTCATTTCGCCCGCCTTGAGCGAACAGATGCAAAACTTGTCGCCCGCCGCATTGCACTGGTAGACCTGATAGACAGGCAAGTCGCCGGGTTGAATTACGTAGCCGCCGTTCTCCATGTCAACGGCCTGGTCGTAATCGCTCAAAACATAGGGATTGCCAGGCTCGGCGCGCACGCGAAAATCGGCTGAACCGGGCTCGTAATTGCCATAGCTGAAGCAGTGTTCGATGCAGGCGCGGTCGATCAAATGCTGCACGAGTATGCGCGATCCTGAAGGCGGCAAGATGGTCGCCATCACACGTTGATTGGGTGGCAGAGTGTCGACGAGGCGATCGACTGCCGCTTGCATCCGGTTCACTCGTGCGGTGTCCTGATACAAGAAAACGAAAAAAACGGCCGCGATTGCGGCGAGCGCGGCCAGGTGCCATTTGCGCGGACTCATCGCGCCCAGCAAACAGCAGCCCACGACCGCTGATACGCAAGTGAGCCGCTCGGTTAGCAGCGCAAGAGTCGCCATCGGGTCGGGCATGTCCACAGCTTGCGGCAAGAGCGCTGCGGACAATCCGAGCAAGAGATAAAGCTGTAGCGGAAGCGCGTAATTTCTGAGAGCCTGCCGTCTCCTTTGAATAAAATCCAGAGCGAGAGCAAGAAGGGCAAACCCGAGCACGAGCCGCGCAATGACTCGATATCTTTCTCCAAAAAGCACGAGTTGGTCCGCCCCGTTGAAGGAATAGAAAGGCTTTGGCGGAGCCTCTATCGAAAAGAAGTGCCCGAGCTCGTAATGAATTGCCCACAGAACCGCTGCTGCCGCGAGAAAAACCAGCCAGCGATAGGGCGCCGGCGCAACACGGAAGCATATGAGATACGCCGCAGCCGCTCCCAGCCAAATCAGGCCCAGCGGATGCGCAATCACGACGAACGGGGCAATTGCGAGAGCGATGAGCCGCTCCCAGCGTTTTCCCACCCACAAAAGAGCCAGCGCGAAAAATGAGAGCCCGAGCGAGATGTAGTAGTTGAAAAGGCCCAAATGGAAAGTCCAACCATAAGCCACAAGCGCAATGCACGGCGTCAAGAACCAGGGTGCCCGGCGCGAGATCGCGCCAACGAATGCGAATGCTCCCCAGAAGAAAATCAAAACGGCCAGCGATACCGAGATTTTTCCCGCGGCGTTCCAACCCAAACGCGGTCCCAAGGTGCTCAGCCACACATCAAAGAGGATATTCGTATGCTGCGGCGCAATCCAAAGACCGGGAGCCTGGCCGCGCTGAATCAATTGGACGAGCCAGGCGTTGTAAACGTGGCTGCCGAGATCAGAGGAGACAATCTCGCGGTGCCAAAAGCACGGGATCAGCATTACGGCGGAAATTGCAAGAAGCTTCAGCCAATGAGCACGGAGAAACCGGCCAAATTCCGGCAACGCGTTTTCGATCGATTCGTCCGGCACTATTTGCGCGGAAGTGGCGGCGGGGCGCTTCGAGGCCCGGCGGAACGTTTGCGCTCGGAAGGATCCCAATCCTCTGGCGGAAAGGCGATGCGCCAGAAAAGCGGGGACGGCTCGGCAAATTCGAGCCCCACTTCCCATTTCCCGCTTTCTTTTTGGCCCACGTAGGTGACCGTGCACGGCAATTCTTCGGCAGTCTTTTTGTTGACGAGGCTGATGGGCTGCATGCGCACCACGGGAGTCGCGATACGTACCATGCATCCATGCGCATTCACGGAGCTCGTTCGGGTTTCTTCTTCAAACGGCTGATTCGCCTTTTTCCCACGCACGATGACAGGCATGGCGATGTTCACTCGATGGGAACGGCGGCGTTCGGATTGCTGCCCGCTCTCGGGCGTCGGTGACGTTTTCACCTCAGACATGAGGGCATCCCTTCACGAATTCGAATTGCGCCTACCGGGTAACTCTCTTGCGTTTGGAGCTATGCCTATTTTACACGGCAGCCCGGCGTAAGTCCTTGTTGACGCTGCCGAGTCGTCACAATCGGTCAATACCGCCAAAACTTTGAGGGAATGTGGCGCGGATTGCCCACCCGAATAACCAGTGAATCTTGTCTGAGACTTGGAAGGAAAGGGCCTTGGGGTGTGACGCTGCGGGAACAAGAAAAAGGCGTCCCGATGTTTCCACCGGGACGCCTTCCGGCTAGAGGCTAGTGACGTTCGCAGCCTGCAGACCCTTGGGTCCGCGGGTAACTTCGAATTCAACCGCCTGGCCTTCGTTCAGCGATTTGTATCCCTCGGCCTGGATTTCCGAGAAATGGACGAAAACGTCCTCGCCGGACTGGCGCTGGATGAACCCATAACCCTTGCTGGCATTGAACCACTTCACTGTTCCTTGTTCTCTCACTGATGTACTCACTTTGCGTTGAGCTATTTGCGCTTCTCGACCGCCTCCAGCCGTAAAACAAA
>JASHRM010000250.1 GCA_030037315.1 Candidatus Acidiferrales bacterium | reverse complement strand
CAAAAGCGTCCTGCTGTGGGTCAGCTGCGTGGCGGGTGCGCTTGATGAAAACGAGTATCGCGAAAAGCTCAATGCGGCAGGATTCCAGCAAATCGAAATCGAGCCCACCAGGGTTTACCGCGTCGCGGACGCGCGCGAATTCCTAGCCGCCAAGGGTATCAACGCAGACGCGGTCGCGCCGCAGGTGGACGGCCAGTTTTTCAGCGCATTCATTCGCGCGGTGAAACCCGCCTAGCGGACGGAGAACGCTTCGTGCGATACAACGTCCTGTTTCTCTGCACCGGGAACTCAGCCCGCTCCATCATGGCCGAAGCGATTCTGAACCGGAAGGGCCGCCCAAATTTCGTTGCGTATAGCGCAGGAAGCCGGCCTGCCGGAATCGTGAGGCCTGAAGCGCTCCGGCAATTGCAGCTTGCTCATCTTTCAACTGAGGGTCTTCGCAGCAAGGATTGGAGCGAGTTCACACGGGTTGACGCGCCACAGTTGCATTTTGTCTTTACGGTTTGCGACAACGCCGCGAAAGAAGTATGCCCCGTTTGGCCCGGCCAGCCGATGATGGCTCACTGGGGCGTGCCCGATCCAGCGTCAGTGGCGGGCACACCTGGGCAGATCGAAAAGGCGTTTCGCGATGCGTTCATGACGTTGGATCGCCGCATCGGTCTTTTTCTGTGCCTCCCGCTAGCGAGCCTCGACAAACTCGCCATCAAAAAAGAAATCGATCGCATCGGGCACGAATGACAAGTTCGCTTTCGCGCCGCGCGGTTGCAGAATTCGTCGGTACGCTGCTTTTGGTGGCTGCGGTCGTAGGTTCGGGAATCATGGCGGAGCGCCTTTCGGGCGGCAACGTGGCGCTGGCGCTTCTCGCGAATACAATTGCGACCGGCGCAGCGCTGGTCGCATTGGTCGCGGCCTTCATTCCTATTTCCGGCGCCCATTTGAACCCTGTGGTGACAGTGATCAGCGCTTTCGACGGCGGCTTGCCCTGGGCGGAAGTTCCGGCGTACGTGTTCAGCCAAACGACCGGCGGAGTGGCTGGCGCAATGACGGCGCACCTGATGTTCGGAGTTCCGTTCGTGGCGATCGGAACGCATGTACGGAGCGGACCCGCGCAGTCTTTCAGCGAGTTCATTGCAACATTTGGACTCATCTGCACGATTTGGGGAGCGGTTCGATTTAGGGCGAGCATCGTGCCCTTCGCGGTCGGAGCCTACATCACGGCCGCTTACTGGTTCACGGCTTCAACGTCGTTTGCGAATCCGGCGGTAACGATTGCGCGCGCGCTGACGAACACGTTCTCGGGAATTCGACCGATTGATGTGCCAGCGTTCGTTGCGGCGCAATCTGTTGGAGGCATGGGCGCGCTTTTGTTGATTCGCTACTGGTTTCCAAAGTCCTCGCGGACACCGGTCTAAAGCCTTGCATTCGGGCATATCATGGGACGTTCGGGCGGCGCCGGGCGTCCAGCGCGAGTCCTCCCGCTCCGACCAGAATTAAGAAGATCAAAGAACAGAACATCGCGAAGTCTGTCCTTGCATCGCTTACCATGTACCAGAATCCCTGGTTGGCACCGAATAGCTCAGGGATTTTCGTTGTTGCAATTGCCGTCGAGATCACGATCAGCAGCGGCACTGCGGCAGCTCGCGTCCATAAACCGAGCAATACCAGGAATCCACAAACGATTTCAAAGGTCCCTACGAAGTGTGCGGTGAAGTATGGGTGCGGAAATCCTATCTTCGTGAAGCGAACCACACCCATGTGGGGGTCGGCAAATTTGAGAATGCCCTGGGTGAGAAAAATCAGACCGACGGCTAAGCGAATGAGCAAGACACTCGCTGGGCCTCTGGCCGGCCGGAAGAAGAAGTCCAAAAGAGCGTTCATCGCGATTGGAAGCCTTTCCCAAGCAAAAGATCGCCAACGCTCGCCGAATGATAGCACCACGCCAGGTTCTATTTCCCACGCGAGAACCAGCTTCCTGCCATTTTCTCGACTCGGGACAATCTCAAAACGAGGCGGCTTAGGGTGTGGCGGGAGAAAGTTTTGGCTCGCGCGCGCCCTTGATGAGCAGCCACAGGCACATTCCAAGCTCGCCGAGTACGGCTGCGACTCCGAGAGGCGCACTGATGACCCGATAGGCCATCATGTGATTGAGGCTTGGTGCGAAGGCGGTCGCGAAAACTCCCACGTAGCCAAAGCAGCCTAGGATAAGACAGGCACCCAGCAGCCGCGGCGCGATGCGCGACCAGAGAACGAGCCAGCCATACGGAAATAGCCAAAGGCCCGAGAACAGTTGCGCAAGGAGAAGCACGCGATTGTACTTCTGCAGAATCGGCGCCAGCGTGCTCGCATCCATGATGGAACCTGCAGACGACAGAAGCGGAAGAAGATGTGAGAGGCCGATCAAGTTCGTCGCGGCTCCGGCCAGAGTGAAGATCAGCATCAGAAGTCCCAATAGGCGGCCGGATGAACTCATCAGTCCGTACAACATAAAGGCGAGAACGACCCACACAACAAATCCGATCGCCATTGCTGCAAAAGCCAGAATGAACAAGGCATGGCGGGTGGCGAGACGCGCAAGAACCGCTTGAGTCGAACCGGCGACCAGCGAGCTCATCATCGCGTAGCCGCCTCCCGAAGTTACGATCAAAATGAGATAAACGAGTCCCGTCCTGCGGCCTGCCGCCTTTGCATTCGAACGCTCGTCCATGCGTGCGTCCTCCATTGGGAGTTGGATTGGTCGATCCGGGGCCTTAGTCGCGACAGGTCAGTTGCAAAAAAAGTGACGCGGATTTTAGCACGAAGGAAACGAGTGGGCGTACGCGTGAACTTCACGCAAGCGATGCAGTGGTGTATATTCAATTCCGTCGCAACCGAGCGGGCGTAGTTCAATGGCAGAATAGAAGCTTCCCAAGCTTCGGACGTGGGTTCGATTCCCATCGCCCGCTCCAACGTTCACAGTGTGAGTCAAGCTGGGACGGCGTTTTTCTTTTTTACCTTCTTGGATTCCCGCTTTCGGGCTTTGCCGCAGCGCAACTTTCATACTTCGGGTAATATGCCCCTAAGACAGACATAAAACTGCCGATGAAACCCACACCGCTGCTGCCGAAAAGGTTAAAACGGACTGCAAGGGCAATCATCGATCCGTCGCTTGTGACTAAGGAACAGACGAAGAATCACAGGCATCTTTCTCCA
>JASHRM010000002.1 GCA_030037315.1 Candidatus Acidiferrales bacterium | reverse complement strand
GTGTTGCGCAGGCACCTTGCTGTGTCCGCAGCGTTGGCTGGCGGCATTCTTCTGTCGGGCATATCTGGCGCGACTTTCGGGCAAGTATTCGAAACTGTCATCCAATCGAACGGTCAAGTCTTGCCAGAAGCGGGCACGACCGTGCGAGCGATGAAGCGTGCGAGTGATGGCTCATATTACATTTTGACAAAGGCGGGTAACGCTGTCTCGATATATGACCGCGACGGCAAATTGACCGGCCAGATTCCAAACGCCGCGTCCGGCAGCACGGTGATTAAATACGCAGCCGATATCGATCTCGATTCCGAGGGGAATCTTTACGTCGCCGACCGAGGCGCAAATGCGGTCCTGATTTTCCGCCACGATGGATCGCTTCTAGCGACGGTACCCGTCAACCTTCCCATCTCGGTTGCGGCTTTGACTGAACACCAGTTCGCCGTCCTCACTCTGCGCCCTCGCCGTCTCATGATGATCATGGACCAAACCGGCAAGGTTGTTTCGAGCTTCGGAGATCTCGCCGAAGCAGGCATTGATCCTACGAAGCACGATTTGGTAACTCTCGGAAAAATTGCTGGAGATCCCTCGGGATATGTCTATTTCGGGATTACGTCGCTGCCTGATCCGCTCGTCCGGAAGTATGACCGCTGGGGATCTGCCAGCTATTCTGCGTCCATGGACGATTTCATTCCCAAGTCGTCGCCCTCTGCGGGTGACGATCGCGTCCAATTCAGTCTCAACTACACGCACATGAATTTCTCCGATCAGTTCCACACCTCCATGACAGTCGGCACCTCAGGCTCGGTTCGATTCGCAACAGGCATGGGCATGGGCCTGAACGGACTCATGGGCGGAGGACCTATGGGCGGCGGTGGTCCCATGATGGGCGGCGGTCCGATGATGATGGGCGGAGGACCCATGATGGGCGGCGGCAATTTTTCACCGGCAGCTGGCACGGGCGGACCGCCGATGGGCGGTCCAGCCAGCATGGGCGGGGAAGTTTCAGGAACTGGCTCGCTTCACGATGGCACTTTTCACTTTCGAGTCGGATTAGGACCCAGCGCACGGCCGGGCCGCAGGGGAACGCCCGGCAATTCTGGCGACCAATCGGATTCGACCAGCGGCTCGCAATTCGCTATCGGCTCGCCAAACGGCTCAAGTTTTGCGCCATCGGCGCCGGACGACTACAGCTTCGTAGCCTCTAGCTCCGATAGCGCACTTCTCTCGGACGACCAGTCCGCCTCGGATGCACAGAATCTGGACTTTGTTGGTACGGGAAACGGCTACGACAATCCCGAGGCCGATCTCGCGATGGGCATTTCGCCGGGTATGCTCGATCCATCCATATTTGCTGTGGGGGGTCCAGGCTTCGGCGGACCAGGCGGGCGACCGCCATTCGGTGGGCCGGGCGGGCATGCGTTCGGCGGCGCAATGCCTGGCGGCGGGTTCGGCCGTGGTTCCTTCTCGGGCGCGCCCGGGGCCACCTTTAATCCCCACGAGGGCGCCGGTGGAGGGGCGGACTCCTTCCGCCCGTTTCCTGGACACTTTGGCTTCGGAATGTCCAACGTTGTTGCCACAGTTCGAGTCAACTTGGACCACAACCTAAATATTCCGGAGGAACCTCAGACGATCAACGCAATAGCCATCGATCCGGAAACGCAGCAGCTCTGGATCGCAATGGGAAACCGGCTCGTGGCGCTTGATAAAGACGGTCAGTTCCTTGCGACCGCGGACGTCACGACAGGGTCGGGAGATTCACTGCACCCAACCGGACTCATCATCGAACGGGACCGAATTCTGATCGCCACCGAGACGTCTGGAATTCTTTCCTTCGTGCGCCCCAATCTTGCGCCCAACGCAAATTCGCTGCATCTTGTAGCGGAGCCGGACAATCGCCCGCCGCAATAGAAACGAAGCAAGCGAACAACTAACAAGTAAGGTTCAAGGCCCGCACCCTGCGAGCACACTGGCAGTCACCGTGTTTGGAATCGATTCGTCGCTTGCGGCAAAGCAAGATATTCCGTAGTCGAGTTGTGTACCTTCCGGAGCGTCGAGTCCGAATCCGGGCGTTCCAGCCAAAAATGTTGTGTCGGTCACTTGAACCTGCTGAACGCAGTTCGCACCCCCGGGACATTTGTACCCAGTGATTACTCCGGTCTGCGAGCATGTGACGACAATCACGTCTCCGTCATCTACTCCGTACTGCGGGCCTTGATTCAGCGCGCTAATCGATGTGAAATCTCCGTATGGCCCGTTCCACCGCGTCACGCCGTTATACGCGCCGGAGGTAGCGTGAAGGCGCCAGCCGATTTCGTAGCCCGTGCTCGAGTTGGCGGATAGCGCCGAGTGGCAACGCACTGCGACCTCTCCCATCGTCGTGCTCGGCGAAGAATCATAAACCTTCAAGACGACCGTCTCATTTGAACCCCATGTTCCCGTCGTGCTGGGGTCCAGGATGGCCGTAGCGTCGGCGTACTGACCACTTTGCATCACGGGATATGCATTCGTGTTAGCGATCGTTCCGATATCCGACCAATCCAAACCCACAGACAATCCCCCGAGCCATTTGCCACCCTCCGAGATCGGGTATTCGGTAAGAGGGAAACTGGTGGCGTATTGATTGACAGTTGGCGCGGGTGGCGGCGGTGGCGGCGGTTGCTGGGTATCCGAACCACCACCGGCGCAACCGCCGATGAACACCAAGAGCGCGACAAATGTCGACAGGCGTACGATCACTTTACTCTCCCAATCGCATGTTCGCCCGTCAAGGGGACTTTGACAGACTTCAACGCTGTTGCAAAGATCGATAGCGGTCAAGCCCCGACTGGCCACGCGTCGGCCTGCGGCTCGCGTGACAGTTAGGCCGGATTTCACACGATTATATAGAGTAACTGCTGATTTTAATAGCAGGGCAAAGCTCACGCTGGTTACTTTGGATTGCCGCAAATGAAATTGGCGGCGTCGGATGGATCGCCACTGCTTTTGTAAATTGCGGGTTGAGGATACGGGCACACCGGATGCGTGTGATCGAGAAACGGAGTACATTCCGACTCTCAGAAACGCAGCCAATGCGCGTTTTGTACCGCTTTATCCCATAGAGAAAACCACTTGTACGGTCGTATCAACCTCTACCGGCTGGCCGTTGAGCATCGTGGGACGATACTTCCATTCCCTCACTGCACTCATCGCTGACGCCATCAGCAGCGCAGGACCCGACACGTACTCAAGTTTCTCGATCGAGCCGTCCTTCGAGATGATCGCGTGCAGAGTCACCGTACCCGTCACATGGGCCGACTGAGCGATCGGCGGATATTCCGGCGTCACTTTCTTCACTAGCGAAGCAGCCTGCACGGCGCCGCCAACCTTAATGCGGTTCGGCCTAGCGGCAGCCGGAGGTGGCGGCAGAGCTGCGGGTCCTGTGCCGATTCCGCCCAGCACATCGCCCGTTCCTCCGGGTACTCCCGCGGTGTCAGACGGCGCGACCGATGGCGGCGCTTCGTCCTTCGCAATCTCGATGTGTTTTGGGATCACGGTTGGCGCAACCGTGCGATTAACCACGAACGTTTTCGGCTGCACCTGCTTCACCACGGCCTGTTGCGCCGGAGGCGGTGCGGGCGGCGGCGGCGCAACCAGAAACGTGTTCATCATCGCGTTGGGCAGCGTCTGCGTATAGATCAGCGGTATGACGAGCAGCGCGCCCAGTATCGCCGCTTGAATAATTACGGAGAGACTTACCGACCAGGGCTTGTGCGTGTGGGCCATTTCAGTCGTGCGCCCTAAAACGACTAGTTCGTCAAACATGGCTTCCCTCCTTTCCACGGCCTACCGTGGGTCGCAGCTATGAGGAAAAGCGCAAGTGACGCCCCAAAGGCGCCAGGGCTAAATGCTTGATTTTCAGGGGCCGATGGTGCGGGTCCGTACTAGGTCGACTGAAAGAAGTGCATGGTTAGCGGTCAGTCTTGCGTACACACTCGATTGCTGTTTCTTACACCGAATTGCTTATCCATCATCGCGGTTCCTTGATCACGCACGGCAACTCGGCGAGACGATCTTACTTCGACCGCTTGGCAGTGAATTCACGGTTGAACCGGCCGCCGCCCATGGTGCCCGTCAGCGTGTCACCATCGAGCGTCGCCTTGAAATCAACGTTCATGGTGTTGCCATCGCGGCCCTGGCGCACTTCCGTCCATGAAATCGTGTTGCCCGAAACCGCGGCGCCATAAGCGTTTTCGCCTCGCGCAGTTTTGTGGCTGACCTTGAATTTGTCGCCTTCCTGAGTAATCGTGAGCGATTGCGTGCCCGAGCCGCCACCACGGTTGCCACCCTCGCCACCTTGCCCACCCTGACCGCCATGGCCTCCGCCGGTCATAGTCAATTCCCACGTGCCGACGAAGCTTGCAGCTTGGGCGTTCAGTCGCGTGGCCGTTGCCGTCAACACCAACGCCAGGACACACAGCACCGCGAACGCTAGTTTGATTTTCTTCACAGCTATTCTCCTTGCACGAATTACCATTATTTCGTCGAGCCGCCGGGCCAATTGTGATTGCGTTCGCGACGCACGGAAGTTCCACAAGTTGGCTCAAACAGCCGGTGAGTCAGATCACTTCACGCACCGGGCTCTTCGAAAGCCCGGCTATCACTTTGCGCTGGCGCAGGTGAAATTGGCGGCGTCGGATGGGTCGCCGCTGCCCTTATAAACCGCGGACTGAGGATACGGGCAGACCGGATGCGTGCGGTCGACGACTCCGCCTTCCGCGCGATGCGTGGTGATGATCTTGTCCGGAGCGACGCCCGTCTCGCGCCACTTCTCGATTACGTCGAACTGATCGAACGCGCCAGAAATTCCGCGAATCGAAAAGCCGGAGCACATTCCCACTCCCGGCACCACGAACAGGCGCGCGAAATCCTGCGTTCTCTCCGGGCCGCCCATCGCTCTTTCGACGCGCTCGTAATAATCGACTAGCCCGCCCGGAGGAATTGCCGCCTCCTGCCACGATTGGTACATGAGGATTTTTCCGCCGTGTTCCTTGAATGGGCGCAGATTCGGATCGTCCATATTCACCATCGCGCCAACTTTTTCGTCGGCCAGCTTCGTATCGCGCGACACATCGAAGGTGTGCCAATCCCAATTGGGATTCTGAAACACGACGGTCGCGAAGAAATCCTTGTTGATGGCCATGGGATCGGGACCGCTGAGCATCCAGTGCCAATCGAGTTCACTTCCCGGCTCAAGACCCGGATAAATTTGCGTGCCATCCGCGAACTTGGCGCCGGCGTAGACCTGCCGCGCCGTCTGGACTTGCGCGGGCGTAAGGCACGAGGCAAGGTCCTGTTTGCCGGGACACTGAATGGTCGCCGGATCGAAATGGCATTTGCGCGGATTTTCGATGACGCCGTCGCGCACACCGTCCAGAGCGTCGCACGCATCAAGCACGGCTCTATGGATCACCGGAAACTTGCTCGGCGGGATGTACTCGGGCGCTTTCACACCGTCTTTCAGCGCCACCCACGAGAGATACAGCGAGACGGCTTGCAAATGGGTGATGTCGTACGCCGGATCGCCAGCCGCGATTCCGTCGTAGTCGGTCGGGTACTTTTGCGCCTCGGTGAGCGCCTGGTTGCCGCCTTCGTGGCAGCTGCTGAAGAGAGAGAGCTTCGGCGGTTTGCCGTAATACGCCTGGATCACCTGTTTCGCGGCAACCGTCATTTGGTGGACCGCGCGATGGCCCCAATCGGCCACTTTTTCCGGATGGCCGACGGCCCACGGTGGCAGCGCGCCGGTGGCCTCTGCGTCCGCGTGTCCGGTATCGGTGGACGCGGTCGCGTAACCGCGCGCGAGTTGCCCCGCCATGCCGCCATAGCTGATCGCGCCGACGAATCCGGGATTGCCCTCGCCTACGTATTTGCCGTTCCAGTTCGCCGGCAGGGGCAGCCAGACTTCAAACGCGATGTGCGAATCGCTACTCGGCGCGGCGAAACCCGCGACACGGCAGAACGGAATCGATACTTTCAGTCCCGCCGGTGTGCCGTATCGGCCCGGCAAACTGGGAAGATCGAAATCCGGCGGCGGATTGATGGATTGCGCGGTCGTCAGCGTCACATCGGGAATCTTGAGGGATGTCAAGCTCTCGCAGGACTGCTGAGCCGAGGCGGACGCGAAAGCGAGCGCGATGCCAGCCAACAAAATCAGCAAGTGCCGCAGCGAAAAATGAGTTTTCATTTCAGCTCCCCCCATGCCGTGTGGCCGCTCAAGCTGCCGGGCTAAAGGACCCGGCGCTATGTTCAAACTCAAGCGCACCCCGCTACGCTTTATATAACTAAGCGGGCTCGCATTCACATATTTTTTCGCGTGCAGCTCAGGATAATTATTAAGCCGCACCCGTAAGCGATCTGCCTTGCCTATATATAGCGTTCCTGTATAATGGCGTCATTATGATCAGCTCAAACACAAAGCGAGGCAGCGCAGAGCTTGCCGTCCTGTCAGTTTTGGCGGCGCAACCCCTTCACGGATACGAAATCGCCCGCCGCATCGAACAGCAGACCCGTGGCGTGCTGCGCTTTACGCTCGCGTCGCTCTACCCGTTGCTCTATCGCATGGAATCGCGCGGCTGGCTTAAGGCGGCGTGGGGCGAGACGGATGCTGGCCGCTCGCGCCGTTATTACCGGATCACAAGCGCGGGCCGCAAAAAGCTTGCGCCTCTGCGCCGCGAATGGAAGGAACTCTTTCGCGCGCTGTCGCGCCTCGCGGAGCCTCGCCATGTGTAACTGGGAAAATGAGGTGCACAGGCTACTCGCATCGGGCAAATTCTCCGCCGAGGGGCGCGCCGACATATCGCGCGAGCTTGTCGGCTACTTGGAAGACCTATACAACGCGGCGCGCGTCCGCGGCCTCGATGATTCGGCGGCCGTGGCGAAGGCGCTCAGGGATGTTCGCGAAGATCCGCGGCTTGGCGCAAGACTTCGCCGCGCCCGCAAGGAAGAAACCATGAACGATCGCACCAAACAACTCTGGCTCCCCGGTCTCACCATTCTTCTCGTCAGCGTTGCATTGCTCGTCACCCTAAAGGCAGCTGGGCTTTCACATTTCGTTCTTGGCCGGATGATGCTCCACACTCCTGCGCCAGCCGAAGCAGCCA
>JASHRM010000249.1 GCA_030037315.1 Candidatus Acidiferrales bacterium | reverse complement strand
CTGATCGCATGGATCATCGGATGGGATTTGATCCTGGAGTACGCCGTTTCGAATATGGCGGTCAGTGTGGGATTTTCAGCCCACGTCGTCGATTTCTTCGACTGGTTCGGATGGCACCCCAGTTTGCGCTGGATCACCCCCGCGTATCTTCCCGCCGGCCTCACGGATCTCTCGAACAATGTTCTCTACGAGCCGGGCTGGCATTTTGGTTTTAATTGGCCCGCATTCGTGATCGTGATGGTGCTCACTGTGATTCTCGTTCGCGGAATCAAGGAATCGGCGAATGCGAATAACGTGATGGTGCTGCTCAAGATCGTGGCGATTCTGATTTTCATTGGATTTGCAGCCAGGATGATTCATCCCACGAACTGGCATCCTTTTGCGCCCAACGGCTGGCCGGGAATTTTGACGGGCGGCTCGATTATTTTTTTCACGTACATCGGATTTGATTCCGTTTCCACAGCAGCGGAAGAATGCAAAAATCCGCAACGCGACCTGCCGATCGGCATCATAGCCACTCTGGTAGTCTGCACGATCCTCTACATCGGCGTGGTAGTGGTGCTTACCGGGATCGTGCGATGGCAGACACTGCTAGACGATGCAGCACCCGTGGTCAACACCATGAGGCGCCTGCACTTTGGAAACATCCGGCTCGCGGTGCTGATCGGCGCGTTGCTTGGAATGATTTCGTCGCTGCTCGTGTTTCAGCTCGGACAGGCCCGCGTGTGGTTTGCTATGTCGCGCGACGGTTTGCTGCCGGGAATTTTCAGCCGCGTTCATCCACGATTTCGCACGCCGGATTTTTCCACATGGGTCGCGGGCTTTGTCGTTGCGATTCCCGCGGGCCTGCTGGATATAGGGACGCTGGCCGACCTTTCGAACATCGGCACGCTCTTTGCGTTTGCGCTGGTCGCGGGAGGCGTATTGATCTTGCGTTTCCGCGAGCCGGATCGGCCGCGCGCGTTTCGCGCTCCCGGCGGCTTGCTGGCGCCGGTCGTTACGATTCTGACGTGTCTGCTGTTGATGGCGGGACTTCCGATTACCAACTGGATCCGTTTCGTCGTATGGCTGCTGATCGGCCTCATGCTCTATCACTTTTACGGGCGGAAGCACAGCGAGCTGCGCACCCCGAAGTTGCAGCAGGTGAGCCAGGGAGATTCTCGCTGATGCGCCGGCGCGCGTGCACGATTCTGGCGGGCAGCCTGACGATCCTGCTCGTGGCGCTGCCGGCCTCCTTTGGCTGGGGAGAAAATGCAGAGCGCATCATCACCGACAAGGCCGTTGAAACGTTGCCCGATGAGATGGTTCCCTTTTTCCAGGCAAATCGCGCCTACCTGATCCAACATGTAAGCGACCCTGCGGCGGCCGATGCGAAATCTCCTGCCGCGCACCGCAACAACTTTATCGAGCTCGATCATTACGGCCAGTTCCCGTTCGTCTCTTTGCCGCGCGTTTACACGGCCGCGGTAACGAAGTACGGGCGGCGGGCGATTGAGGCGCACGGGCAACTCCCGTGGCAGATCGGAGTTTCGAGCCAGAAGCTGACGGAGGCGTTTCGCGCCCACAACTGGGACGAAGCGAGAGCATCCGCGGCAGCGCTGGCGCACTACGTAGCCGAGGCGCACGATCCGTTCAAGACGACGATCAACAAAGACGGCAGCCTTTCAGACCAGATGGGAGTGAACGAGCGATTCGGCGTTGGGCTGGTCGACCGCTATCAGCGATTTTTCTTTCTGAAGCCCAATCAAGCCGCGTTTATCCGCGATCCCACCGATCATGCATTCGAAATGACGATGAGCGCGCATTCGTGGCTCGAAAATATTTTGCTGGCGGATATCAGGGCGCATCAGGGGCTTGCGAATTACAACGAAGAGTATTACGACCGCTTTTACGCGCAGATCGGCGCTGTTTTGATACGGCAGCTGACCGACGCTTCCACGGACACGGGCTCCTATTGGATGACGGCGTGGATCAATGCCGGACGGCCACAATTGCCGGGATATTAGCGCAGCTTGTGAGCACGGAACGAAAAGCCACCGTAGTCGACCCGCTTCCGAAAGCGGAACTCCACTTGCATCTCGAGGGATCGATTCGCCCCGAAACGGCTGTGGAATTGGCTGCGCGTCATGGCACGAAAATCAGCGTTCAAGAAGTCGCCGCGCGTTACAGGTATTCGAATTTTGCGGGATTCATCGAAGCGTTCAAATGGGTCACGTCTTTTCTGCGGAATCCTGACGACTACGCGCTGATCACCAATAGGCTGCTTGAAGAACTCCAGCGACAAAGCGTGATCTACGCGGAAATCACGATTTCGGCCGGCGTGATGCTGCGGCGCATGCAGAATGTGGAAGCAAATTTCGCGGCGATTCGCGAAGCATCGCAAACGGTGGTCTTCAGCCGGATTCGCACCAATTGGATTTTTGACGCGGCGCGGCAATTCGGAGCGGATGCAGCGATGGAAGTGGCGCGCGCGGCGGCAAAACTTCATCGCGACGGGATCGCTGCGTTTGGCATGGGCGGGGATGAGCTTTCATTCCCAGCCGTGAATTTTCGACCCGCTTTCGACTTTGCGCGCAGTGAAGGGTTGCGCCTGGTATGCCACGCCGGAGAAGTTGGCGGACCTGAATCCGTGCGCGATGCGGTGGATATTCTTGGCGCGGAGCGCATCGGCCACGGCATTGCAGTGATGCGAGACAAGGCTCTTGCAGGCTCGCTCGCGACACGGCACGTGGTGCTGGAAAATTGCCTCGCGAGCAATCTCGCGACGGGCGCGCTCGCCGCACAAACCGGCAAACCAGAGGCGTCCCTCGAAGACCACCCTTTGAAGATGCTTCTCGATGGCGGCTCTTTGGTAACGCTTTCGACAGACGATCCTGCGATGTTCCACACCGATTTGCTCACGGAATATTCGCGCGCGGCGTCGCTCGGTTTGACCGACCGCCAGCTCATTCAGCTCGCGGAGCAAAGCTTCAGCGCGGCGTTTCTGCCTCCTGAAGACAAGCGCCAGCTGCTCGATACGTTTCGCGCCGCGGCAAAATCAGCGGGGCTGCTATAATCGCGTTTCCAACCGCGCTGCAACAGGAAGGGACATGAAAGCTCACGTTTGGGTAATGTTGAAATCTACCGTGCTCGACCCGCAGGGGCAGACGATTCAACGCGCGCTCTCGTCGCTGGGATATTCGAAGGTGCAGGATGTGCGCCAGGGAAAATTTTTCGTTCTTGGTCTCGACGGCCTCAGCCACGACGACGCCAAAGCGCAAGTCGAACGCATCGCCAAGGAAGTGCTAACCAACCCGGTAATCGAAGAATTTCGATACGAAATAGTTGACTAGCCGGGTCCAGTCCCTCCCCGCAAACTGTGCTAGCATTGTTTTAAAGCTGAAAGCCCAATGCGGAGAACTGCTTCATGTGTGGCATCGTCGGTTATATCGGTCCTAAGCGAGTCGTCCCCCTCATTCTCGACGGCCTGAAACGGCTTGAATACCGTGGATACGATTCCGCGGGAATCGCCGTGGTATGCGACACAGGCAAGGTGGATATCCGCCGGGCACCCGGAAAACTCCGCAATCTCGAGGACTCGATCCGCTCAGCCCCGCTGGACGGCGTGTACGGCATCGGTCACACGCGCTGGGCAACCCACGGACGCCCCACCGAAGAGAACGCACATCCGCACCGCGACTGCACGGGCGACATCGTCGTCGTTCACAACGGAATTATCGAGAACTACATCGAGCTGAAAAATCAGCTCATGGCTGAAGGGCACAAGTTCGTCACCGAGACGGATACCGAAATCATCGCGCACCTGATCGAGAAATTTTCCAAGGATTCATCGCTCGAAGAAGGCGTGCGCAAAGCGGTGAAGTCGATAACCGGCGCATACGCGCTGGTTGCCATGTCAGCCAAGGATCCGAACAAGATCGTTGCCGCGCGGCTCGGTCCGCCGATCGTGGTAGGCATCGGCGACCACGAATTCATGGTGGCCAGCGACATTCCGGCGATTCTCGAGCACACGCGCAGCGTTTTTTTCCTTGGCGACGGTGAAATGGCCGTCCTGACGCCGCAGGGAGTGAAGCTTTTCGACTCCGAAAGCCACCCGATCAGCCGTCCTCCGCAGCAGATCATGTGGGATCCGATCACCGTCGAAAAAGGCGGCTTCAAGCATTTCATGCAGAAGGAAATTTTCGAACAGCCGCGAACCGTCCGCGAAACGCTGCTCGGCAGAATTTCGCAGGAAACCGGCAAAGTGTTTCTCGACAAGATGGATATCACGGAAGAGGAATTTCGCGCCTTCCGCGATGTGAAAGTCGTTGGCTGCGGCACCAGCTGGCATGCGGGACTCGCTGGAAAATTCATGATCGAGAGGCTGGCGCAAATGCCGGCGGAAGTCGATTACTGCAGCGAATTCCGCTATCGCGACCCGATTCTCGATAGCCACAGCCTGATTATTGCGATCAGCCAATCTGGCGAGACGGCCGACACGCTTGCCGCAGAACGCGAAGCTCGCCAAAAAGACGCGCGGGTGTTATCGATTTGCAATGTGGTCGGTTCGATGCTGACCCGCGAATCGAGCGGAACGATTTATACGCACGCCGGCCCGGAAATTGGCGTTGCGTCCACGAAAGCGTTCTCCGGACAGCTGACGGCCCTGTTGCTCACGGCGCTTTATTTGGGGCAAGTGCGCGGCAAGCTGCCGGCTGTGACGTCGAAAAACCTGATGCAGGAACTGACGCGCGTGCCGCACAAAATCGAGACCATCCTCCAGCGCGACGCTCAAATTGAAGACCTGGCACGGCAGTTTTTCCGCCACACGGATTTTCTATACCTCGGCCGGGGCATTCATTACCCCATCGCGCTCGAAGGCGCGCTCAAGCTGAAGGAAATTTCGTACATTCATGCCGAAGGCTATCCGGCCGGTGAGATGAAGCACGGCCCGAACGCGCTGATCGACGAAAATCTCCCGGTCGTGATGATCGCGACGCGCGACGAATCCGATCCGTCCTCAATGTTGCGCTACGAAAAGACCATTTCGAACCTGCAAGAAGTGAAGGCGCGCGATGGAATCGTGATCGCCGTGGTCACCGAAGGCGATACCCTCGCCAAAGAAACTGCCGATCATGTGATCGAAATTCCGCATGCGCCCGAATTAATTGCGCCGCTTCTCGAGATCGTCCCGCTACAGTTGTTGGCTTATCACATCGCTGTCAGGCGCGGTTGCGATGTGGATCAGCCACGTAACCTTGCGAAGTCAGTCACCGTCGAATAGCTTCCCAGGAAAGTACCTTTCCGTATAACATGCGCCCCCATGCGAGCACACCCGCGCGTTTTTTACTGCCTGACTACAGTCCTCTTTTCGCTGCTGGTATTTTCCGGCTCGACGAACGCGCAGGAATCGAATTTGCAGCTTGAGTCGATCAAGTTTAGCGGTCTGAGCCGCTACTCCGAAGCACAGGCCTCCGCGGAAAGCGGCTTGCGTAGAGGACAGACGATTCAGACGTCACAATTGCAGGCGGCCGCGGATCATCTGGGCCAATCGGGCGGCTTCGACAACGTGTCCTACCGATATTCCACCCACGGGAACGAGCTGGCAGTCGAATTTCAGGTAGTCGAATCGCAAAGAATTCTTCGGTGTGTATTCGATAATTTTGTGTGGTTTACGCCAGACCAGTTGGATCGTGCGCTGCGGGCGAGAGTCGCTCTTTACGATGGCACCCTTCCGGAAAGAGGCACGGCGAAGGACGAAACTACCTCAGCATTGGAAGCGCTCATTCACGCGAACGGCATCAACGGAACGGTGGAAATGGTCCCGTTTTCAGAGGGGATTGGAAAACCGGTGAGTGCGCTGGCCTTTCGAGTGGACGGCGTTCCGATCATGATCCATGCGGTCTATTTCCCGGGCGCAGCCGGGGTTCCGAAGCCAGAACTTCTTTCGGCGTCATCGCAGCTAATCGGAAGGGATTATTTCGCCAGCGATACCACGTCTTTTGCGTCGTCTACGCTTTTGCCGCTGTATCACCGGCATGGGTATCTGCAAGCCAAGTTTAGTGCGCCTGAGGCTACCATCAGCGGCAAGGCACAAGGGAGCAACCCAATCGCAGTCGACGTGTCGCTGCCCGTGAACGAGGGACTCCAATATTCTTGGTCGAACGTTACGTGGCAGGGCCAGCATCAATTGTCCGCTTCCGACCTGACCGCTTTGCTGGCTATGAAGCCGAATGAAATCGCAAATCAAGACAAAATCAACGCGGGTCTGCTTGCGGTCTTTAACGCGTACGCGAAGCGAGGTTACATCGACGCGAAGGTTCAACC
>JASHRM010000248.1 GCA_030037315.1 Candidatus Acidiferrales bacterium | reverse complement strand
CCAGCTGCAATTTTTCCATAATGCGGTATTTATGAAATGCCACCGTGCGCGGGGTGAGATTCAGAACCGCTCCGGTTTCTTTCATCGACTTTCCTTCCGCGAGCAGTTGCAGCACTTCCATTTGGCGATCAGTGAGCTGAGGCAGCGGTGCAAGTCTGTGCGTTTGCTCCAAGGGCTCGGGCAAAAGCTTTTGCAATTGATCGGAGAGATAAAACTTTCCACTCAGAGCCTGTCGCACAGCGGCAGCGAGCTCCGTTGAAGCGGCGGTTTTCGATAGGTAACCCGACGCACCCTGTCGAAACGCTTCCCGTATAAGATCGGAATCGGAGTTAATCGTGACATAGATGATTTTGATATCAGGGAGCAACCGCTTAAGGCGCTTGGCAGCCTCAAACCCATTCAGGTAAGGCATGCCGATGTCAACCAAGACGACGTCGGGGCGCGTGCGTTGCGCCACGTCGATTAGGTTTCGTCCGTCGTGGGCCATAGCCACGACGTTAAATTCACTGGCGAGCAATTTGCGAAACGCTTCCGCGATTAACACATGATCATCGGCGATGAGTATGCGGGGAGTGATGGGAACCGGGACCATTCCGCCCTCCTGGCATTTCTTTTCTGACACTGCTGAAAACAGGGAAACCTGACCGGGGCTGGAATACTACGCTTGATCGGCCTCTTCTAGATACTGTTATTTTTGTCAGCTCCCGTGGTACCCGCTCCCATCGAAACCATCCCAACGTATCTCGCAGCTCCGAGTGTCGCGCTGTCAGGTTTGACAGTAGAGCTTGGCTATCGCTGCGATCACCATCATCGCGTCATCATTCGGAGCGGTCCATGAAAACGCGATGGAAATTCCTTTTGTTGATTCTCCTTTTGAGTTTTGCAGCTTGGGCAGCGCGCTCTTACCCTGCTCACGCGCACGAAGGCGCGCAAAGTGAGGCCGCTACGAAAGACGTCGATCCCCTGGCGCTCGATGTGCTGCGTGCGGTCACTCAGCCGATCGAACAAGCACAATCGTTTTCATTCAGAGCACTCGTAAGCGAAGAGGACATGGGGACAGACGGGCAGATCATAACCTTTTTTCACACCGTCGACGTAACCGTGCAACGTCCGGACAAGATTCGCCTTGTCTTCAAAGGCATGGGGCAGCAGGTGGAGTTTTACGGCGATGATGCGTCGGTGACGATGTATGCGCCGGGAGCGAAGCTCTACACAACGCTTCCCACGAAGAAGACGCTCGATGAAACGCTGGCCGACTTGAGGGAAAAGGGTGTCGACATGCCGATTGGTCCATTTTTGCGTAGCGATCTCTACGAGATGGTATCGAAGTCCGTTATGACTGGATACGTGATCGGGCGCGTGAACGTATTTGACGACGAGCTGCATCAGCTCGCGTTCACCGCACCGGACGCCGATTTTCAGCTGTGGGTAAAAGGGGGACCGAATCCGCGCATCGTGCGGTCCGAAGTGATCAGCAAGAAGCTCGACGGCAAGCCACGCACGATCATCCAATTCTTGGATTGGGATCTGACGCCGAAGGTGGACGCCGACGAATTCAAGTTTTCAAAGCCTGCTGATGCTCACGAAATCAGCATGTTGAGCGCGGAATTGCAGCCGGGAGGTAGAGAATGAAGCTATTTCTTGCGATTCTCGCGTGCATATTTCTTACCTGTTCCAGTGCGATGGCGCAGATGGGACGTCGAGGCGGCGGCACGCAGGTGGCCACGCAAAACAGATCAGCGAATCGAAATGCAGCGGCCAACCGTAATGTGAATGACAACAGGAATTACAACAGCAATACGAATTACAATCGAAACGTCAACGTAAACAGCAATGTGAATGTGAATCGCAACGTAAACGTTTATGGCGGTGGCTGCTGCTATTATCACGATAACGACTGGAACTGGGGTTCATTCGCGGCGGGCGCCGCGGTGGGTGTGGCGACAACGGCGGTCGTAGCCTCGGCCACACATCCATCCACGGTCGTCGTTGCGGCTCCGGCTGTAGGTACGATGGTAACGACCCTTCCGGGCAGCTGCGCTACTGTGAGCAGCGGCGGCGCTGTGATCTACAACTGCAGCAATGTCTACTACCGTCCCTATTACCAGGGAACAACGCTGGTCTATCAGGTGGTCACATATCCCTGAGCCTTCTTGACAGAATCATGCGAAACGTATCGATTCGCACACGTGTGATAAAAAGCGGCTCGTCTGCAAGCTCTCATTTTGAACGAGTCAATTCTTCCGCTGAAATAACCCGAGCTCCAGCTGGTTTCTCACGTCAAAACTTCTCCCGAAACTAAAAACTGACGCCCGCCCGCGAAGAAGTTCCATCTCGATCGAGCGGCGTTCGAGATCTGTAACCGTCTTCGTGCATCGGAGGAAATGACGGCGCGGACCTGATGCTTCTGACAGTTCAATCAAAGGCGGGGATGCGGCCAACTTGCTTGTCAGTCAGGTGATAACTCGATGGCGCCAGCGTCTCTAATATACAAAGGATCGAGAGAGGAGCTCTGGGATCCGCCTCCGCAGCGTTTGAAATCAAGCCCGCTCGAATGGGTTCGTGGCCTGCACGCGTTTGACCTGAAACGAAACGCCGTCTTGCTGGTAGTGCGAGCGCGCACTTTGATGTTTGCAATTGCACATCCTAAGGTGCCGTGGCTTGCAAAGATTTCCGCAGTGTGTGCAGTGGGATATCTTTTCAGCCCGGTTCAGCTGATCCCGACGTTTATACCGGTGATCGGGCAACTTGACGACGTATGCGTGCTGTATTTAGGCATGAGAGCCGTTCGACGGCTTACGCCGCCGGACGTTTTGGCTGAATGTGAGGCTCGGACATCTGACTTTCGCAGTATGAAGCGAAGCGGAAGCCGCTCGAGCAAGTGCGTCGTTCCGAGGTTGGAAGATGGAGCCTAACGTCGATACCACACAGCTCGCAGTCGATCGGACTTGGCTTTCGCACGAGCGCACGTTGATGGCTTGGGTTCGCACGGCGGCGTCCCAGATTAGTTTCGGCTTTACGATCTACAAATTCTTCCAATTGGATGAAAACCAGCTGAATCGAGTTGGACACCCGTGGTTGAGCGCTCGCACGTTTGCGCTCGTACTTGTGAGCGTCGGAATGCTCTCGCTGTTAGTGGCCACGATCCAGCATCGAAGGCAAATCGAAATGCTGAAGCCTTACGTGAGCAAGGCCCACCGATCGCTCGCGGAGGTTGTTGCAGCCATTACGTCTCTGTTCGGAATTTTCGTGCTTCTTTCCGCCGCGTTTCACAAGTAGAGACGAGGACAGCGGAGTTAGCGCACAGCCGCAAAAACATCGTCATCATCGAAGAAATCCTCTTCTTGCTGTTGCTGGGACTGGACCGGCGGGAAAATGACTTTCCAATCACGCTTCATGTCAACGACGACCCAGCCCCTCGCTACAGCTTCATCGAGCGCTTTATCGAGCGTGCCGATTTGCGACTTGCGGTCGTACGCGTATTCGCGGTCTGCGTCTGTGTGGTGCACGATCAACATAAGCCGCGGGCCTTTTCCTGCTGCGGTCCACTCGAGCATTTGCTGATCGCCATCCGAGTTTCCGAAAGCCGCGGTCGGGCGCCGGCCAACGAATTTGTTAATCGCAACAGGTTTCCCTTCTTTGTCATCGATGAAATCGATGGCGGGCAGGTGTATTAGAACAGGTTCGCCGTTTTGCGTCTCAAACTTCGTTTTGATCGAACTGCCGATCACTTCCTCGGGAGGGACTCCATAGACGCGTTCCGACCATGGGCGCATGAACTCGACTCCACCGCCAGAAACGATGTACGTTTTAAATCCGTTGTCGCGCAGATATGCCAGCAGCTCGAGCATCGGCTGATAGACGCACTCGGTGTACAGACGATGAAACCGGGGATGCTGAGCCGTCGCAATCCACCGGTTCACGATGTCAGCGAATTCGTCGGTAGTCATGCCGGCGTGCGTGGCGATCATCAGCTTTGCAAGTCCCTGAGACCCGCTTGCCACGAGCGTTTTCATGTCATCGCGCAGGACCGCCGCAAACGGTTGTTCTTGTCTCCACTCGGGATGACTTTTGGCCAGTACCTTTACACGATCCAAGGCAAAGACGAATTGGGTATAGATTGGCTGCTCGACCCATAGCGTGCCGTCATTGTCGAAAGTGGCGATGCGATCGGCTGGCGGCACGAAATCACTCCCGGCCGCCGTGATTCGCGTGACAAAGTCTCTGATCGATCTTTTCGTCGCGCCATCGTTCCAGGAGGGGAGTGGATCGTTGGGCGAATTCTGCGCCACGCATGCGAGGCAGGCTATCAGGACGATCCATCCCGCCCGCATCAAAGCGGGAAACCACGGCGGACACCGGCGCGGCCGCGCGCTCATGGCGACGGCGGCTGAGGCTTTGGGATTCTTAGCGTGTAAGCAGTGCCGAAGACAAAAGTACGGCCTTGCGGACGCGCGAAAGCGCGGTACTCATCTTCATATTTGAAAAAGAAATTCAAGCCCGTTGCCGGCAGAACGAAGTTGATTTGAGGTCCGATCGCGTGAACGGAGTAGTACGGTACGAGATGCGCGGGAACGCCGGGCGCAATGAATCCGCCGTTGTGGCTCACTTGCCACTGGTCGTATCCGATCACGCCGAGCTGGAGCAACTTGTGAAATTGCTTGTCGAGCGGGAGCGTTTGACCCAAACCCCATTCCATTGTGAAGGTCTGCCCGGGAGTCAGAACGGTACCCTGGCCGGTGTTCTTGTCGCCATGAATTTCCCAGTCCGTGAAGAGGTTGGCCGTAGTGCCTTTGTTCTTCGTCAGATAAACCGTTGCGCCACTCAGCAGGTCGTTCCCCCAGTAGCCGGAACCGATATTGTTGCTCGCGCCCGGAGAATATCGGCCAGTCGGCGCGACGAATCCGTCGCCGACCCATATGTCCAGCCGCTTCAAATTCCATCCAAGCGTGAAGGGCTGGACCCAAATGTCGCCGAGCCCGAAGCCACCGGCATTCACAGTAAGATTCGGGAACGCGAGTGAACTGAGTGTGAGCGAGCCGTTTGCGGGCGTTGGCCAGATAACGTTGATCCCGAACTTTGCGCCTCCCAAGAAATCAAGCTTCCAGGCATAGTAGAAAATATCCTCGACCGCCCAGATATCATAGGAACCCGTTAAAGGAATCTTGTTTCCGTTGCCATTCCTCAGCGTGTCCGCCGAATAATCGATCGGCATGGCAATATACGTGAAGCCGGGATCGGGCATGATTCCCGCGTTGAGCCCGAACTGACCGGGCATGTACTGGCCCTTTTGTTGCGCATGAGCAGGGCTGGCGCCGAGTACCAACAAGGAAACGAGGATTAGCAGAAAAGGAGTTTGTCGCAAACTGGCCTCCCTTGTCCGGAGTTTTCTGACCCCATCAGGCACGTTGGAAGCAATAGACCAGCGCCGCGAAAATCTCTCGGCACAGATCGAGATCGCCGCCCTATCCAGCGCCGGCTGCAGCAGCCTTGCCAGGACTCGCCGTTCCAGCGGCGGCCATCGCCGAGAGGGCGTCGTCAATCGTGAAGGAAGCCGGTTTCTGCCGCGGCGGGTATTCGTTGAACGTCTTAACGAACTCTGTGACGATGCTCTGCGAAGCAAGCACGATGAAGTCACGTTCAAGGAACCACTCGTAATAGGTGTTCGACGTAATGTCGGCGCGTTCGAAAGGATCCGTTCGCAAATTGAAAAGCTTCGGAACGCGCAGCGCGGTGAACGGTTCGGCCCAGATACGAAGCGTCCCCTGACAACGCTGCTCCAGGAAGACTATTTTCCAGTTGTCGAAGCGCAGCGCCACCAAGTTGCCGTCGTCGTCAAAATAGATGAATCCCTGGCGCGGACTCTTCTTTTCCTTGCCGGCGAGATACGGCAGCAAGTTGTAGCCGTCGATGTGGACTTTAAAAGTCTTGTCGCCCGCCTTGTAGCCCGTCAGCAGTTTCTTCGGAATGTCTGCGTCTCCTGCCATGGCGCAGAACGTCGGCAGCCAATCGTGATGCTGAACGATTTCATTTGAGACGACTCCTGCTGGA
This sequence comes from Candidatus Acidiferrales bacterium, assembly GCA_030037315.1. Classification (GTDB taxonomy): domain Bacteria; phylum Acidobacteriota; class Terriglobia; order Acidiferrales; family UBA7541; genus Palsa-295. The sequence continues at coordinate 15,073 of JASHRM010000248.1, read as the reverse complement.
ATTCTTCCAGGCCAACGAACCAGCAGCGGAACGCGGAAGCCTCCTTCCCAATTGGTGTCCTTTTCGCTTCGGAACGGCGTCATGCCGGCATCGGGCCAGGAATTCATGTGTGGGCCGTTATCGGTGCTGTACATCACGAATGTATCGTCCGCAATGCCGAGCTCGTCCAGCAGATCCAGCATTTCCCCCACGTTTTTGTCATGGTCAATCATCGTGTCGTGATAAGGCGACTGCCAGCGTCCCGATTGCCCAAGACTCGATGGCTTTGTGTGCGTATACATGTGCATGTGAGTGGTGTTGAGCCAGCAAAAGAACGGCTTGTCGGCTTCATGCTGGCGTTTGATGAAGTCCTTGGCGGCGGCTACGAATTCGTCGTCGCAAGTTTCCATGCGCTTCTTATTCAGAGGACCGGTGTCCTGAATCTTCTGCTTGCCCACTTTGCCCCATCGCGGCTGCTCGGTCGTGTCGTCTTTGTCAGTCGCCCAGCAATGCAGCACACCACGCGGGCCGAACTGATCGAGGAATTTAGGAAAGTCTTTTGCTGGTGGCCAGTCAGGTCTTTCTGGCTCCTCTTCGCAGTTCAAGTGGTAAAGGTTTCCGAAGAATTCGTCGAAGCCGTGCACTGTCGGCAGGTACTCGTTTCGATCGCCAAGATGGTTCTTGCCGAATTGGCCCGTGGCATAACCTAGGGGCTTTAGCAGTTCGGCTATGGTCGGATCCTCAGCCTTCAGGCCTTGGGTTGCGGCCGGCACGCCAACCTTTGTTAGGCCGGTTCGGTAGCCGCTCTGGCCCGTGATGAAAGACGCGCGCCCAGCGGTGCAACTCTGCTCTCCATAGGAGTCCGTGAACATCATCCCCTCTTTGGCGAGACGGTCGATGTTGGCCGTCTGATAACCCATCATCCCGTGGCTATAGCAACTCAGATTATTGATCCCGATGTCGTCTCCCCAGATGACAAGGATGTTCGGCTTTCTTTGTGTGCTCTTTGACTGCTTGAGCGTGGCTCTTGTTTGCTGCGCCATGCGGCTGCTCCTTTGGTTTTTTCCTGTCGGCGGGTCATTTGCTGCAAACGTGCTCGCGGGTTGAATGTCCTTCGGCTTCGCGTTTCGCCCTGGTAATGAGCCGAAAGCCTACATGGCATGCAGGTGTATCGATCGCCTGGGCCATGCGGGCAGCAGGACGGTAGCGCCGGCAATAATTTGGCGCGCAAAGGAACGAGCCGCCTTTGATTACTCGGCGAGGGATCTTCACTGCGGGCGTCAGCGGGTCGTAACTGAGTTCGCGATGGGACTCCTTTAGGTTTGCGCCACCGCAGCAGGGCTTCGTAACTGGATGCCGGCTCGTGTACCAGTCGGAGGTCAATTCCCAAACATTCCCGATCATGTCAAACAGGCCGTAGCCGTTAGGGGGAAACTGTCCAACGGGCGCGGTCGATTCGTATCCGTCAGTCAGCAGGTTCTCCCAAGGGAATTCGCCCTGCCAGGTGTTGGCCATCTGCTGGCTATTTGGAGCGAATTCCTCACCCCACGCATACGTTGCGCCTTCGATTCCGCCGCGCGCAGCGAACTCCCACTCGGCTTCGGTTGGCAGCTTTTTCGAGATCCATTTTGCGAATGCCTGCGCGTCTTCGTACGCAACGTGAACAACGGGGTGCCGATCGCGGCCATCGAGACTGCTTTGAGGACCTTCCGGGTGGCGCCAGTCAGCGCCCGGAATGTATGTCCACCAGTTGAAGTGATTTCGAAGATCCACGCGACCGCTCGGCTTACGAAAAACGACGGAAGCCGGTCGAAGCAAATTGGGATCCGCGCCGGGGTAATCGCGCGGATCGGGTGGCCGCTCTGCGACTGTGACGTAACCAGTCGCTTCAACGAATTGGCCGAATTGCTCGTTGGTGACTTCATACTTATCAATCCAGAAGTCTCCGACCGTTTCGTAGTGGGCGGGCGTTTCTTCGCTGTAATGGTTGTCCGAGCCCATCAGAAAACGCGCGCCAGCAATCCAAACCATGTTTTCGTCGACCGACTTAGGAGCGGCAGGCTCCCTTTTTGAAGGTGAGGTGACCTCCAACACGGTCGAGTTGCTGGCACTTGGATCGTCCTTTTGGATTTCTGCCGCGGATCGGGAAAGGGGGTCGGTTAAGGGTTGCGGGGACTTCACGTTTCGGCCTCCGGTTCGTATTCGAATTGCATTAGGAACCGGAGGCGCCGATCGTTTAACTGTCAGAAATTACAGATAAGGGTTGCTTGGGTGCGTTTCAGGCGACGATATCCGAAGGCTAAATACTGCACCGGACCATCATGATTTACAACGCCACGAGAGGCACGCGAAATCAATCGCGTTTGTTGGATTCAAGCCGCTGAAGATTGCGACTTGAGCGAGCCAGTGCGGATCGCTTCGAGGAGAACAGCGTAGTCGCGGTCAGTTTGGTCGGCGTAGGCGGTTGCAAATTTTGACAACGCGACATCGAATCTGTCGCTCTTTCCCAGGTAACCTCCAATGAGCGCGGGATCCCCTGTTCGTGCATGGGCGCGGGCTAATGTCCAACCGCAGATCCCAACATATTCGACCCAGTCTGCTTTTGTCATCGCATCGAGGTCGATCTTCATCTTCATGTCGCGCAGCTGCCGGAAATAATAGTCCCGGCCTTGGGCGTCTCGCGTCCAACCGAGAAAAACATCGCTTGCAGATTGAAGCATCCTTTGCCCTGTAACTACGCGCTCGCCATGATTGCCATAGGGACTGCGGCCTGCATAAGGCTCGAGCACAGAGGGCATAGCTTGCTTGAATTGAAGCAGCAGCGGGTCATGCTCGCCGGCGAGCAAGAGAGCCACGTCGCAACGAGTTCCCACGCTGCCGACGCCGACTACTTTCCTGGCCACGTCCACCACACGATAGCGATCCAGAATTACCCGACGCTCGTCCGGCAGCGACTCACGGTATCGATGAAACATCTCGGTCACATGTTTCCGGATCAGCTCTTGCGTTTTCGGGTGATAGACCAAGGGCGGATGATCGATGATTTTTGGCTCACCGTGAACCAAGTCTGAAATCCGAGGGAATACATGCTCAACGGTTTGAAGCCGAGCCTTTCGTTCCAGCTGTTGCCAGAACTTTCTGGCCGTGCTTGTCGTGGCTTCCTTGACGAAAACTTCGGCGTCCAGGTGCGAATACCACACCTCAAGGGCGCGCATCCGAGCGTATTTGCGGATATGGCGGCGGTAGAACTTCGCGAGGACCAAAACCGCGTCGGTCGACTGATGTTCGTCCATGCCGAGTTCACGGGATGCGAGCACGACGCTTGCCGCTAAACGCTTGATGTCCCATTCCCACGGCGCGCGCAGCGTTTCGTCGAAGTCGTTTATGTCAAACAGCAAGCGCCTTTCAGGACTTGCGAAACCGCCGAAATTCGCTGCATGACAATCGCCGCACGCTTGTACCCAAGCTCCTGTAGCGGGTGTCCTCGACAGGTCCCAGGCCATCACCGCCGCCGATCCCCGAAAAAACGCAAACGGAGATTGCCGCATCCGTGCGTAACGAATGCGGAGTAACTCGGGCAGACGCCCGCGATCCGAGTGCCTTAGGACGTCGACTGGATTTGGCCGGTCAGCCGGAGCGGCCCATTTTCTATGAGCAGTCCGAGGTGCCTTTTTTCGAAGTGACTTTCCGGCAGCCATCCGATCTTCCGTGCTCGATTCTGAGCCGGGACTATTGAGCGGCCGCATTGTTCGAATGATCGATTTTTGACTGTTCATGGTTTAACTCACATAACCGCCAGAGTTCAAACCTCTTCGGTGCTTTCTTGCCATCCGCGCCCCTTCACCAGAACTGGCAGGATTGTCAGTTTACTCCCGATCGCGCCCCAGGTAAGGTCCGGCCGGAACCCGCCCACCGCCCTCCCGCCAGAAAAAGGCTGCGAGTGGTGCGGCTCCCAGCTCGGGCAAAGGAGTGAATCGATGGGCACTATGGATTTGATGCTGAATGAGGTTCAATCTCGATTCGGAATATCAGGCGGCAGCGCTTCGGCTCTGCTGTCGAGTTTCTTGAGCTACGCCACGGAACAGGGGTCGGGGCTCAGGGGTTTGTTCGATCGTTTCAAGGCAACTGGAGCGGGAGAAGCGGTATCGTCGTGGCTTAGTGGCGCGACCAAGCCGATCAGCGCAGAGAATGTTGAAAACGCGCTGGGCACGAATACCGTGAACAACCTGGCCTCGCGAGCAGGGCTTTCGGCAGGTACTGCAGCCTCGGCTCTTGCGTTTATGGTGCCAACAATTTTGCAGAGGATGGCGCCGGGCGGGCACATTAGCTCGCAGCTGCCTGCAGATCTCTCCTCTTACGTTAGCGGCACGGCATCCGCCGGTGCTGCGCGAGTGCGCGACGCCGCTTACTCGGTTGAGCGTCCGGTGGCGTCCGCTTCAAGGAACTATCTCTGGCCGATCATCGGGCTGCTACTGTTGTTGCTCGCGGCACTCTGGTTGTGGAACAGGGCCGCCTCGCATACAGCAACCTTCAATGCCGATCAACAGGTGCGTCTAGCCACGGAAAAGGCGGAGAGTGCGCTTGCTGCGTTGAAGCCGGGTTTCACGGCGCAGGATCTGACCAGCGCGTTAAACCTGAGCGTCATCAATTTCGCTTCCAACAGCGCTGACATTCCGCAAGATAACTACGACTTGCTGAACAAAGCGGCTGCGGCAATCAAAGCGGCCCCGGCTCAAACTGTCATAGAGATCGCCGGCCATACGGACAATTCCGGCGACCAAGCTTCAAATCTGCAGCTTTCGCAGCGCAGAGCGGACGCCGTCCGGAGCTACCTTGTCTCGCAGGGCGTCGATCCGACAATGCTCACCGCGAAGGGATATGGCGATTCGAGGCCAGTGGCTTCGAATGATACAGAAGAAGGAAAGTTCCGAAATCGCCGTATCGAGTTCAACGTAATCCACTGATGGTAAGTAAAGGTCGGCGGACACCCAGCCCGTTGACCTAGTTCCGATTGAGTTTTCAAACGAGCTTGCCGCGAGCACGAGGCAATGTTTTAACTGCCAGAGGCTGCCTTGAGTTCCATTTTGCGGAATTTCATGAAGGCATCTCTGCCGATATCGCGCCGGAGACGGTCTATTTCGCCTGACATTTTTCTGGGGGTCCAGTGATCTACGACGTCGGTCAGCAGCCGTTCGGCAATCTGAATGGTCAGGTGATCAAGACTCTCACCGGATGGTTGGCAGTTCACCTCCAGAATGGCTCGGACTGCTCCGACGGCGCGTTCGACAATTTGATCACACGTTAGCGTAGCGGCCCCCAAAGTCTGCTCTTCGCCGAATCCCGTTTCGAGGCACATTTGATGGTTCCCAAGCTTAATCCTGCGGGCGGTGGTCTCAATCGCGGTTCACCAAGGCTCGCAAAATCGCGTTCCGGTGGAACGTACGCCGGAACCCTAGTCTTTCTAAAACCAACCGCACCTATACTTTGGGCGCGGGCGGACGCTACCGCACCTGTTAAAACTGACAGTTTAACCGAAGTAGGAGAGGCAATACCCTCTCGGCAATGGAGTTCCATGACACGCAACTCTATCCTCCCCCTTCTCGTTGTTTTCGCTGCTTCTTACCTCAGCGGCGTGCCAGGGTAAGAGCAACAGAGTCGAGTTATACCCGGCTCTGACGCCTCAGACGCACGCGGCGGTGGCGCTCTTCGATTTCCCCCCGAGGGCGCCACCCCATCACTCATGATAGCCAGAAGATAACGATCCCGAGGTGTTGATATGGCAGGAGCAGACCCAGCTGAGGTTCAAAGATTGGCAGAGGCGAGTCGAAACGAAGTCCCATGGCGAAAGTGGGGACCCTACCTGAGCGAACGCCAGTGGGGCACGGTGCGCGAAGATTACAGCGCCGATGGAAATGCATGGAACTACTTTACACACGACCAAGCACGTTCACGGGCATATCGCTGGGGCGAGGATGGCCTCGCCGGATTTGCGGACGAGAAGCTACGGCTGTGCTTCGCTTTGGCCCTTTGGAATGGGAAGGACCCTATTTTGAAAGAGCGGCTCTTCGGATTGACGAATAGCGAAGGAAATCACGGCGAGGATGTGAAGGAATACTACTTCTATCTCGACAGCACACCGACGCACTCGTACATGAAGTACCTCTACAAATATCCGCAGGCTGCCTTTCCTTACTCGGAACTGGTTTCTGTAAATAAAGACCGCACCAGGACGGATCCGGAATACGAGTTGATAGATACAGGCATCTTCAACGACGATCGGTACTTCGATGTGTTTGTCGAATACGCGAAAAAAACAGCCGAAGACATACTGATCGAAATCAGCATTTACAATCGCGGACCAGAGAAGGCGCTTCTCACCGTTCTGCCAACATTGTGGTTCCGTAATTTCTGGTCATGGTCGATGGGAAAGCCGCGGCCCACCATTGAGCGCAGAGTCGCGGAACACGGTTCATGTCTTGCCGCTTCCCACACGGAACTGGGAACCCGATATCTGTATTTCGATGGCGCCACCTCCCTACTTTTTACTGAGAACGACACGAATAACGAGAGAATTTTCGGAAAGCCGAACAGCGGCTGCTATCTGAAGGATGCATTCCATAATTACATCGTACACAACCAACAAGACGCAGTGAATCCCGAGCAGAAGGGAACAAAAGCCGCAGGGCAATATCGGTTCGAGATAAAGCCTGAATCGAGCGCCACGATTCGATTGCGGCTTACGACTTCGGCACCGGAAAACATAGGCGAGCTTTTTGACGGCTTCAATGAAGCGATGCAACTACGCAGACGTGAGGCGGATGAGTTCTATCGCTCGATCGTCGCCCCGCAGATCAGCTCGGATAAAGCGGCCGTCATCCGCCAGGCTCTGGCCGGAATGCTTTGGACGAAGCAGTATTTTTCCTACGACGTCGAGCAATGGCTGGCGCAACACGGAACCGACCCCATGGAAGTGCAAGTGGGCCGCATGCGAAACAGCGATTGGTTTCACATGATGAACGACAACATTATTTCCATGCCGGATAAGTGGGAGTATCCCTGGTTTGCTTCTTGGGACCTTGCGTTCCATTCCATTGCGCTTTCGACGGTGGATCTGGATTTCGCCAAAGACCAACTCGACCTGCTGCTGCGCGATTTCTTTCTTCATCCCAGCGGGCAGTTGCCCGCGTACGAATGGAACTTCAGCGACGTGAATCCCCCCGTTCACGCGTGGGCCGCAATTTTTCTTCACCGCATGGAGCAGGCGCTTCGCGGGCAAGCGGATCTGGAATTTTTGAAACGCTGCTTCACCAAACTGATGCTCAATTTCGGCTGGTGGGTAAACCGAAAGGACCGTTACGGAAACAATCTTTTTGCGGGAGGCTTTCTCGGCTTGGACAACATCGGCGTATTCGATCGGAGCGCGCCGCTTCCGGGCGGCGGCCACCTTGAGCAGGCGGATGGGACAGCGTGGATGGCTTTGTTTTGTCAAAACATGCTGGAGATTGCCGTCGAGATCGCGTCGCACGAACATGGCCAGTTCGAAGAGATGGCCACGAAGTTCGCCGATCACTTTCTATGGATTGCCCACGCCATGAATCAAGTTGGAAAGGAAGGCATGTGGGATGAAGAGGATGGATTTTATTATGATGTTCTTCGCCAACCCAACGGCACATGCACTCGGATCAAAGTAAGATCCCTGGTAGGGCTTCTGCCGCTCTGCGCCACGACGGCTATTGACCCGTGGCAGCGAGAATCCGTACCGCGAACGATCACGACTTTGAAGGAACGCCTCGACCGATTGCCGCAGTTGCGCGAGAGCATCCATCCAACCGGCGCAGGTCATTTGGGAGTCGGTGGCCGCGACATCATTGCCCTTGTCAACCCAGCGAGATTACGTCGAATTCTATCTCGGATGCTCGACGAGAATGAGTTTCTGAGTCCTTACGGCATACGATCCCTTTCCAAGTATCACGAGTCGCATCCGTACGTACTGGCTATGGACGGCCAGAATTTCGAAGTGCGGTATCTGCCGGCGGAATCGGACTCCGGAATGTTCGGGGGGAACTCGAATTGGCGCGGCCCCGTTTGGATGCCGATAAACGCTCTAATCATTCGCGCCCTGCTTTCCTTCTATCTGTATTACGGCGACAATTTCAAAGTCGAATTTCCCACTGGCTCTCGCAAACTGATGAATCTTTTCGAGGTAGCCAGGGAAATCGCAGACCGTTTAGCGCGAATTTTCTTGAAAGACGCGACAGGCCGCCGTCCCGTCTACGGCGGCACGCAAAAGTTTCAGACGGATCCCTATTGGAAGGATTTGATCCTGTTTTACGAATACTTTCATGGCGACAACGGAGCCGGTATCGGTGCCAGCCATCAAACTGGGTGGACCGGATTGATTGCAAAGCTGATCGAGTTTTTCAGTCAAGTCGACAGGCAAAGCATGCTTTCGAGCCGGCAAAGGATCCCGTATACAGCCGCTCAGGCTGTTGCTGGGGTGCGCAATCGGGTCGCGTAGATGCTGTGCGTTCAGGTGATTCGGTAAGGCTTGCTGTCAGTATTAACAGTTATTACAACGCTGTAATCTCTTGGACTATTTGGTGGTTAAGGTTGGTTTAGAATGCGCGCAAATCAGTCCTGCATGGAGCCCGATTCGTATCTCATGTTCGCGCTGTCACTCTCGACTCGAGACCACGACTCGAAAGCCCGCTTCAAGAGATAGCACCATGCACCGGAGGGTCCACGATGGGCGGCCCGGCCATTCTGCTCGCGGACGATCACACACTTGTGCTGGAGGCGTTGAAGAAGCTTCTGGAACCGGAATTTAACGTGGTGGGCACGGTATCAGACGCGCCCGACTTGTTGGCGGCTACACAAACGTCCAAGCCGGATATCGTGGTGCTTGATATCGGCTTGCCACAGGCCAGCGGATTAGAAATCGGTCCCAAGCTCAAGCGGCTTTCACCGCGCACAAAAGTCATCGTCCTGACGATGAACGAGGACGTTGAGATTGCGCGTGAGTCTCTGAAACGCTGGGCTTCTGCATACCTTTTGAAAGGATCTGCCAGCTCGGAACTGGTGAAGGCGATTCGCGACGTTATGCGTGGCAAATCGTACGTGACCCCGAAAATCGCCCAGCGACTTGAAGACGACTTCGTCCGCAACCCGGAGCGGACCGGCACTCGGGAATTGACCGCCCGTCAGAGAGAGGTATTGAGACTGCTAGCCGAAGGCCGAACAATGAAGGAAGCTGCGCAAGTGCTGAACGTCACGCCCCGCACAGTTGCGTTCCACAAATACCGCATCATGGATGATTTCGGTCTTCGGACGAATTCAGATCTGGTGAAGTTCGCAATACGAGAGAAAGTCATTTCGCCACGCTAATTTCCCTCGGGCCAGGTCGTTTTTCGCCCATTTGTTACAGCCAGCCTTAGCGCTGACTATTTCTTGGGCTGTGGCGGGAAATTCTTGAACATTTTGTCGAGAGCGCTTTCGAGCTTTTTCTGATTCTTCTGCGGGTCGTTGCTGAGGGTGTCGCTGGCGCTCCCCATCCAAAGCAGCTTATTGGTCTTTGCATCTCCGATGTCGACGGTCAGCTGGCCGACCGGAATTGTATTGACTGTAGTCGTTGACATGCCACCGCCCCAATACCATCCCCAGCCGCCCGTACTGGTGGTGTTTAGCTGGGTCTGCTGCCCGGATGCTGCGTGGTATAACACGATAAGATCGGGATTGTTGTTGGGCTCAACCCTGAGAAAATTTTTGTCTGCGAGCCGCTTGTTCACGCCCTCGACGATCCGTTGGTCCATCAGCGGATTTTTCGCAGGCGTGCCTTTGCCCCAGGCGAAAGTTTTGTAATTGCTGAAATTGGCAGATTGGTCCCAGTCGGTTTTCACACCTGCCAGCGCGGTTCCGATCAAAAACATAAGAGCCAAAGGAATCCAAAAACTTCTGTGCCTTTTCATCGTTTGTACCTCGCGATCGCAAATTCAGAAAAACTTCCCAGCGGCGGCGGAAGCCTCCGCGCGATCCTTGAAAGCGTTGTGTTCTCTGCTGACCAACTTGGTGCTTCTGCCGAGCGATTGAGACCACGCGGCCAACCGATGTCAGTCGTTTCCGGCGCTATCGCGGAAGTGGGAACCGCAGCAGCGGTTTGCTGCAGCAGAAAAATTAGAAGCGTTGCCGTCGCGGGTCGCCTGGTTTTCGAAACAAGTGGCCCCACGCGGTGATCGTTGTTCTTCACGCTTTACGACTCCTGTGAGAATCGGGGCGCTAGCTCTTCGATTTTGGAGGACGCGAGCGGCTGCCGAATGTGTAGGCCACGCCGAACACAAGCCGAAGCCTGCTCTGGCCCTCGTTAGCGAAGTGGGTCCTTACAAAGTCCAAATTGCCGCGGGCGGACCAATGCGGCGTGATCAGATATTCGGCCCCTCCGCCAAGGAGCCAGGTAAATGCTGTATCCGACGCCCCGACAGCAGGAAAACCTGCTTGCTTCACCGATTGGCTCAGATGTGAGACGCCGAACTGTGCTTCTCCAAAAGGGTTGAGGCGGTGCTTATCGGTCCAATCGGTAGTGAAAAAGATTCGTGGGCCTATCACGAAGGTGTCCAAGTGGCTCTTGACGGCGATCGCCCCGACTGAAGTGAATGCGAAAACTCCGAGAGTAGAGTCGTTCCAATCCGAGTCGAAGTTAGCCGCCATCGTTACTCGATGGGTAAACCACCACGCCGCTCCCACCTCAAAGCCGTCCGTTCCGAAATCGCCGGTGACGTGGGACCAACCGCCGTTCAGTTCGAGGCCTTGTGCGTGTGACGTTTTTGGAAAGGCCAACACCACTAGCATGATGGCCAGCAAAAGAAAAAGTCGCGCTGGAATTGAAGAAGTGCGTGCGACGAATGTCTCGGCACGCTTGAAATAACCGTGGTGAGTCTTAACCATCGAGTGAATCGGCGGTTGCGAAAACATCGCACTCTCCTTGAATGGCGGGATCTGTGGCATTGACATCGTGGCCAGTGTGTTCAGCCCAACTAGAGTTGGCAGCTGTCAAAAATTACAGGTCGAGCGATGCGATCTACGCCGGACGCATTTCGCACTCTTGACCGCGCGGACCTCTCAAAAGCGCGAAGAGAATTGAGCGGCGCGGGGAATTACGACCCTAATTCGTGGCTCACCCGATCGTGACGGATCTGGAATCTCGAAACATGCCGGCCCAAAATGAAGTTCGCCTGAAAAACAAAGCCGACCGATCTCAACTGGCCATCCAAACGCCTGATCTTGCATTCGCCGAATCTGGCTGAGCCTTTGACAAAAGGCGGACCGCTGCGCTCGAAAAGATGAACCTGCCGCGGGGTCAAGAATGCGTCGATCGTGAAATTGCCGATATTACCCCTCGAAACGCCAAAAAGATTCAAGGCTGCGGGATTCGCGGCAAGAAGCCTGTGCGCATCATCTGTCACCACTATAGGGTCAGTTGAATCCGCAAGAAGTCTCGCCAAGTTATTTTCTTTCTCCCGAAGAACCTCTTGCAGCCGCAAATGTCCGCGTTTGGCCTGCTGACCGAGATCGACGAGCGCCGTGCGAGCGGTATGCACCAGTGCGGTGGCGCGATTCAATCCCGCGAAAAAAATCGATGTGATTTTCGCGCCAGAAAAGGCAGCCCACTCCCCGATATTGAAATGTACCCGCTCCACGATGGCGTTATCGTGACCGCTTCTCCGACGTGCGGCGACTGTCACTTGTGACAGAAGTGATCAGCGTAAATTGCGGACTGCTATTTCTAACAGTGGGTCCGATGACTGGAGCGGCTAGACTCGAAACGAAGCTTCGTTTCCGCGCGGCATCCGGCATCGGGTAAGGCGAGCTCAATGCAGTTCTTCAAGGATTTCGCGAACGTCATCGCCACCGCCGTTGAAATCGCAGCGGCGTTGATTATCACATTTGGAGCCATCGAAGCTTTCGTTGCGATACTCCGAACATTTTTTCCGGCGCGCGACGGGCCGCGAAAGAACACTGCCGGCGCCCGAAAGGGAGTCTGGTTGCGCTTTGGTGTGTGGCTCCTACTCGGATTGGAATTCGATTTGGCGGCCGATATCGTGCGGACAGTTATTGCGCCGAGTTGGACCGATATAGGGCAACTTGCCGCGATCGCCGTGATACGGACATTTCTGAATTTCTTTCTTGAGAAGGATTTGGAGAAGTACGCGAGCGAACCAACAGTACGAGCTGCAGTTCCGGCGATTGATATCAACTCGCAAAGCTGAAAGTCAGTCCCCCCGGTGCGACAACTCAGAATACTTGGGGTTTCGCTGCTGGATCGATGCCACCCTGACAGTACTTCAAATGTGATAGTCGCGTTCCTCGCAAAGGGAGGCCTCGCAGCAGGCCTGTTAGCGTTGACAGTTTGTGGGGAATATCGGAGCCGTAGAATCGACGTCCGACAATCGGTCCGCGGTTGCGACTATGAATCTGACTCAGCTGATTCTGCTCGTCCTAAAGATCAGCATCGCACTTAGCGTGCTGGCAGTAGCTCTAAAGGCGACACCAGATGACGCAACGTTCCTGTTGCGCCATCCCCGGCAACTGGGCGCGGCGTTTTTCTCAATGAACGTCTTGATGCCCTTATTTGCGCTTTTCGTCGCGTTGAATTTTTCCCTCAATCCAGCCGTCAAGATCGCGTTGGTGGCACTTTCAGTTTCCCCGGTCCCTCCGTTTCTTCCCGCCAAGGCGCTGAAGGCAGGGGGCAGAGAAAACTACGCGATAGGGTTGCTGACAAGCATGGCGCTTTTGGCGATTGTCGTCGTGCCAGTGGCGATGAAACTATTCGAGCGTGTTTCCGGAGTCCCTCTCGAAATGCCGGCTCTCGCGGTCACGAGGCTCGTTGTTAGCACCATTCTTGCCCCCCTGCTGATCGGCATCTGTTTGCACGCCGCCGCTCCGAGATTCGCGGAAAGCGCAGCCAAGCCCACCAGCCTAGTGGCTACGGTTTTGCTGGTGCTCAGCCTTATACCGGTTTTGTTCGCTTCGAGTCGCGCGATGTTTTCGTTGATCGGTAACGGCACGATTCTTACTCTGGCCGCATTTGCCATCGTTGGACTGATCGTGGGTCATCTTCTGGGAGGGCCAGAGAGTGAGAGCCGTAGTGTTCTCTCCCTGGCGACCGCTTCGCGCCATCCCGGTATTGCCGCTGCGATTGCTCACACGAATTTCCCGAACCAGAAACTGGCGGTACCAGCAATAGCCCTGTATCTCATCATTGCCGCGATTCTTTCCGCTCTCGCCTCGACTAGAAGCAAAAGCGTTCGGAGAGCATCTGTGGCTGCAAGGCAAAGTGTGCGCTAGGCGAATGGCGTAATTCATTTCGATTGGCTTCGCCGAAAATACATCGATAAAGTCCCACCAATTACGTTGACGTGCGGCGGTGATCCGCCCGTGACGTTGTCGTGTTCGTAGTAGCCTTCCAACTCAAACCGCTTTCGAATCGGGAATACCGATCCAATTGAGTATGTGTTTTCGTTCCATGTGGCGCTCTTGCTGTCGTAGAAAATCTCTGCACGTGCGTAGGGAGAAAACGAATACTTATTGATCGGAAAACTTCTCTGAATCGTAATGCGATTACGGTAGCGCCACCGGAACTGATCGCTGATCACACGAAGGTCAAACCGGTTGCGTTCCGCCAGCTGCATCGAGAGGGGCAGGTGAAACCGGGAGGTCAGCTCCAAAGGGAATCTGTTTTCGTTAGGCTTGTTGAAGTTGTTCAGATAGTTGTAGCCGATTCTAAGGGTTAAGAATTTGCCTAGTTCGGAGTTGTTGGTCCGGAGCTTTCTCCGTAGCAGAGGACGCAGATTGATATCGAGGTAGGAGCCATACTGAACGGAATCAGTGGTGTTGCTGTCATGAGTGCGCGCGACCATGAACATCAGCCGGTACCGATCCGTCAGGGTCACATACGTATCGATTTCCGGGAATTCTTGGGTCTGTGTCTCTTGACAACGAGCGGTCGAAGAAAAAACGAGCACCAAGAACGGCAAAGCTGCAATCAGCCGGCGCAGAATGCGGGAACGGAACATTGCAGCCACGATTTTGGTAATTGGCGATCTGTACCGGTTGGCCAACCGCGACGCGAGTTCGCGGCATTCTTAGTTTGCGCGCTCACTCGCCTGCAATTGCTGCGGCGGCAATTTCAAGGGCTTGGACAATGCAAAAGTGAGCGCGGATTCTGCCGGGATGTCGATCTGCTTGTTTCCCGTTGCGGCACCGCCAACTAGCCCGGCCCCAGCACCGACAAGAGCGCCGATTCCTGCGCCTTTTCCACCGCCGGCAATACCTCCGATGAGCGCTCCACCAGCAGCTCCTCCGCCAGTCGTCTTGGCGGTTCGTGCGCCTTTTCCTTTTACAGTGCTGTCGAATGTCGTCGTTTCGATCGCATAGGTTCTCTTATGGACCGTGATCGCGCTCAGAGCGAGCGTCAGTTCGCCTTGTCCCTTGATCTTGCCTTGTTCTTTTGCTGTGATCACTGTGCCTGTGACGCTTGAACCCTTCGGTATGGCCGTCTTCCCATGGACTGTCACCGGTTGAGCGACGGTACCCAAGAACGATTGTCCGGTTTGGCTCGTCTTCGAATTTAGGTCCTGGTCGACCGTGACCGTGATGTTTGTGCCGGTAGGAAGGATGACTGGTTCAGGCGGCGGAGGTGGTGCCGCGGGTACCGGAGCCGGATTAACCGCTTGTTCTGGCGCTGGAGGCGTTGGCTGTGGTGGCAGCTGAACGATAGCAGTTTGGTCGGTAACTCCTGAGACCTGCGGTTCGCTTCGTGCGATCTGATCTAGCTTTTGCTGCGACGTGGCGTCTTTCACCGTGCCCTTCAGCGTGACCACGCCGTTTTGACTCTGCACGCTAAGGACAGATCCGCTTGAGGCTGGGTCAGCTAGAATCTTGGCCTGAACATCCTTGGTGATGGCCTGATCGTCGGGATGTTTCGCACATCCCGAGCAAATTATTAAGAATGTGCCGAAAAGCAGAATCGTGATCCGTCTCTTCGCTGATGTCTCCATAAAATCTCCGCCGCTCGCTTGACGTTTGAGACTTACCACCCGTG
>JASHRM010000247.1 GCA_030037315.1 Candidatus Acidiferrales bacterium | reverse complement strand
AAGTTTCCGCGCCGCAACAGCACGAACTTTTCGTGCGTGCGCGCCGCGAAAAGCTGCCTGCGGAACGCAAATCGATCACGCATAAATTCTCGGTTGGCGGGCACGAAGGCTACATCACCGTCGGAATGTATGACGATGGCAAGCCGGGCGAAATCTTCATCAAGATGGCGAAGGAAGGCTCTACGCTTTCCGGCATCATGGACGCGTTCGCGCTTTCCGTCTCCATTTCGCTGCAATACGGAGTGCCGCTGCGCGCGCTTGTGGATAAATTCTGCAACTCGCGTTTCGAGCCTTCCGGCTACACGGGCAATCCAAAGATTCGCTACGCGAAGTCGGTGGTGGACTACATCGGGCGCTGGCTGGGCGGCAAGTTCATCTCGCCGGATTATCTCGATGTTGACGGCTCGGCTGCCGACGAACCCGCAACCGCAACTGTCGTCGCGTCCACTCCGGAAGCTCCGGTTGCTAGCCGCGTCGTCGATTCCGAAACCGCCGCGCGTCCCCGGGCGGCGATCGAAGATGCGCCGTACTGCTCAGAGTGCGGAATGCTGATGACGCCAAACGGCAGCTGCTACAAGTGCTCGAACTGCGGCTCAACCTCTGGCTGCAGCTGAACGCAAAGATTCAGATTTATTTCGGGAAGAGGCGGGCTGTTTGGCCCGCCTTTTTCTTTTCTGTGAGGGCTTCAACACAGTTTGCACCTCGCACGAAGGGTCTCTGCACGGACAAGGTAGCTGAGCCGATGGGGAGCCTTGTGAGAGACGTGCGAAGGCAAAAAAATAGGGGGCCCACCCGGCCCCCCTTTGCTCTACCCCCAGATTCCGGTTCCGGCGCGACGAAACCGGCCCACCCCGGGATAAGAGACAGCCGAGCGTTAAGCGTGCACGCACAATGCCATGGACGTTTGTATATCGGTGCCGAGGTATCTCGTTTAAATTCTTGCACTTAAAGCCCACACGGTGACTTCGCGGGAAGCCGCGGTGAATAATGAATCCATTTTCTGAAACTGTTTGTGCGTGTTTCTACGTTGTTTGGAAGATTACCCGACGTGCGTACCGCGCGGCCGGTTCTAGTGAGCTCGTTTATTTCGACAGTGCTGGATTACGCGCCGATTGCGGATCGGATCTGAAACGCCAACGATTCGGTCCAATGGCGCACATCATCCTCATCCTCGGCTTCGACCATAACGCGCGCGAGCGGCTCGGTTCCGGAATATCTCAGCACGACCCGGCCGGAATTTCCCAACGCGCTCTCGGCATTTTTTAGCGCCTGGACGACTTCGGGCAGAGAATCGATGGGAGGCTTCGTTTTCACTTTCACGTTCACGATCTTTTGCGGAAAAATCTTCAGGTCTCGGATCAGATCATCGAGTGGCCCCTCGATCGAAACGAGCGATGCGATTTTCACCGCTGTCAGCATGCCGTCGCCCGTTGTCGCGTCATCGAGAAATAGGATGTGCCCGGACTGCTCACCGCCAAGATTAGCTCCGATGCGCTGCATCTCTTCGAGCACATAACGATCGCCTACCGCCGCTCGCGCCAATTTCAGGCCGGATTTGGCAAGGGCGCGTTCCAGCCCCAGATTTGCCATCGTCGTGCCGACGATCACGTCACTTTTGAGTTTCCCGGCCGCCTTAAGGTATCGCCCGGCCGCGAGAAGCACGCCGTCGCCGTCCACAAGCCTTCCGGACGCACTCGAAAAAATTGCGCGGTCGGCATCGCCGTCAAACGCCACGCCCAGGGCGGCGCCGACTTCGACGACCCGCTTTTGCATGCCCGCCGGATGAAGCGAGCCGCAGCCGTCGTTTATGTTGCGGCCGTCCGGGGTGTGGTTGATTGCCGTCACCTTGGCGCCAAGCGACCGGAACAATTCAGGCGCGAGTTCGCTTGACGCGCCGTTGGCGCAATCCAGAACAATTTTCATGCCAGCAAACTTCGCTCTAGGCAGCACGGCGCTACGCAAGGCGTCGAGATAGTCGCGGCGAAGCTTTTCCGCGTCCCATTGCGCGCCGATTTTGAATTTTGAGGGCAACTGCTGTCGATGCGCATCGCCAGCAGAGAGGATCACCCTCTCGAGGCCCGCCTCAACGGCATCGGGAAATTTCATGCCCGAAGAGGAGATCAACTTCACGCCGTTGTCGTGATAGGGATTGTGAGAAGCGGAAATCACCACGCCTGCAGAGAATCCTTCGCGGCTTACGAGCCAGGCCACACCGGGCGTTGTAATTACTCCTGCGGAGACTGGCGCCACGCCCGCCGTTTCGAGGCCGGCGGAAATCCGCTCTGCGATGTGCGGACCAGATTCGCGCGTGTCGCGGCCGATCAAAACGCGCGGCTGATTTTTTCGACCCGTCGATTGCGAATGCAGGTAATCGCCGAGCGCGAATCCGACGCGCTCAAGCGTCGCGTCATCCAGTGGATAGGTTCCAGGGAGTCCGCGAACGCCATCCGTGCCAAACAGTTCTTTCGCCATTCGCTCCCGTCGCCCCCATTCGCGGATGCAATTTTACCATTGCCTATCGAGGGCCATCGGTTTGCGGACCGCTACGAAATCAAATCGCCAACCTCTCGCAGTTTTTATCCTGGTAGAGTCCGCTAAACCCTGTGTTATGTTACCGGACATGCCAGCCGAAGAAACCAGAGTAATTGGCACGACCTCCGTCAGCGCGCGGATTATTGCGGCCGGGATCGTGATCGCGTTCTGCTATTTCGCGACCACAGTGCTCGTGACCATATTTGTCTCGATTTTGATCACGTACTTCTTGGATCCCGTGGTTGGCTGGTTGGAAAGGATTCGCATCCCGCGGGCCCTTGGCTCGTTGATCATGGTTTTGATCACGCTTGCGCTCATGGCCGCTGTAGCTTATTCCCTGATCGAGCGCGCTGATCAATTTGGGCGCGATTGGCCGAAATATCGCCAGCCTCTCCATGCCGCGTCGCAAGCCGTCGAGAGCAAACTCGAAAGTTTTGAAGCGCATGTCTCGGAAATTGAGCCAGCGGCCAAGGAGGGTGAGCGTATCGTCACGGTGACGGAGTCGCATCCGGTGCGCGACGCTCTCATCGGCCGCCTGACGTCGCTGTCGGTGTTTCTTGTCGAAGCAACGTTCGTGCCTTTTCTGGTTTTCTTCATGCTTGCCGGGAAACGGCAAATTTGGCACGCGACGATGCAGCTTTTCCCCGCCACCGAGCGCACGCAAGTGCGGGACACACTGGAAGATGTCACGCAAGTGCTGCGCAGTTATCTGATGGGCACCGCGCTGGTGGGCCTGATTCTTGTCGTTTCGAGCTGGATTTTCTTCTGGCTCTTGGGACTCGATTTCCCTTTCCTAACGGCGCTGGTTTCCGGCCTATGCAACCTGGTGCCATATCTTGGCGCAGTGCTGTCGTGGGTCCCTCCGCTGCTTGTGGGTTTGAAGCAATATCACACGGCGGGCCCATTTGTAGGCATCTTCGCTGTTCTGACTCTTTTTCACTTCGTGGCGTCGAACCTTCTTGTTCCGGCGCTGGTCGGGTGGCGAGTGCGGCTAAACGCTTTGGCGCTGACGCTGGCGCTGCTCTTCTTCGGATGGCTGTGGGGCGCGATGGGCCTGATTCTCGCGATTCCGGTCACCGCCGTTTTGAAAGTGATCTGTGACCACACTGAGAAGCTGCATCCGGTAGGCCGCTGGCTAAGCGCATAGCGCGCGGTCAACTCGCTCCGTGAATCTGCGCGGTCAGCGCCGACAAATCGCGCAAATCCCGATCCTGAAATAAACGGACCGCGGCCACGCCTGCGGCGCCAGCTTGAATGCATCGCGACGCGTTCCCGGTGTTGATGCCGCCAATCGCGATCACTGGAACCGCGGTCGAATTGCAAACCTCGGCAAGCATTTCGATTCCTTGCGGCGGACCGAACTTTTGCTTTGTCGGCGTCTCAAATACAGGCCCGAAAAAAAGATAGCTCGCACCGTCCGCTCCCCCTCGTCGAGCGCCTTCCACGCTGTGGCAGGAAACTCCTACTAGAAACCCCGAGCGAGCCGAACCGCTTTTGCACCACTGAGCCACATCACGCACGGGAATCGATTCTTCGCGAAGATGCACTCCACCGGCGCCTGCTGCAAGGGCGACATCCAGCCGGTCATTCACTAAAACGCGGGTGTCCTTGTGCCTAGCCGCATTGACTGCATCGCGCGCCAGTTTGAATAACTCGCGCCCGCTGAGATTTTTTTCCCGAATTTGTATCCAATCCACGCCGGCCGCGACGGCAGCTTCGATCCGCGCCATTAAAGTTTCGCCGCGATCCGAAGCGCCCAGCGAGTTGCCGTCCGTGACGTAACACACGACCGGCCTGCCACTCGGAAAGTTCTGCTGCGCAATGCTACGTGCGGTTGTCAACGGAGGTATTCTCGCGGCGAAAGCCTTCGAGCGCGAGCAGAACGTTCATGAAGCCAAGCCCTGAAACGGCTCCGCGCAAAAACCCGTTCTTGAGGAAGAGCGCCAGCTCAGGATATTGAAAAAGAAAGTAGTTCGCTTCCCAATAGTCCGACCATGGCACGAGAATCAAAGCGAGCCCGAACGCGAGCCAGAAGAGCAGTAATAGGATGCGGGCGATGCGATTCATCAGTGAGCTAGAATTATGGGAGATTATCGCGGGAGTCGCAACAATGCTGCGAAAAGGAACTGAGGCTGCGAGGCTAGTGCTTTTGAAGGGTGGCGATGCGATCGGCTACGTCGCGATAGTCGATATTCATCGCATAGACCTGGCGGAAACTATTCAGCGCAGCATTTGATTCACCCGCCATATCGAGCGAAACCGCCAAGTCGTAGCGCAACGCAAGAATCGCTTCCGGATCCAAACCCGGCACTTGCAGCGCCCGCTCGTACCAAAGCGACGCAATCTTCGGCTCGCCTTTATCCATGAACGACATGGCCAGCAAAGTCGAACAATTCATCGCGTAAGGGAACGGCTTTCCGGCCTGCACCGCTTTCGCGACCTTCTGAAATTCGCCAATCGCCTCATCGAGCAGGCCCATTTCACGATAGGCGATCCCGAGGTTGTAGTGCGTTTCGAGGTCCTCGTCTTCTTCACCCATCTCGCCCAATTCGCTGCGGAATTCCTGGAAGACCTCAGAAAGCTCGTTCAAGCTTTCAGCGGATATGTTTGGCGCGGCTTGGCTGTTGGCGCTGCCGGGTTCCGAATGCGTAACTGAAGCGGCGATGACAGGTTCATCCGCAGGAGCCGGCGTATCCATTCCTTCGACTTCGGCTGCGAGCTCGCGCAAAAAGTCGTCCGTAGTCGCGGGCTCAGTCCGGTCTCGGCCATTGCCCGAGTCGGGCGCCAGTTCAAGCTCGAACTCTGCGGTTTCCGCCGGCGCCACTTCCTGAGACTGATCTTGCGGCGCACCTGCTGCAAACTCGAACGGTGCCTCGGCGGCAGCGGGCTCTTCGACTTCCGGGACGGCGAGTGGATCGATGTCAACTGTTGGTACCGGTTCAGCCGCCTGCGCTTCCGGCGCCGAAACCTCAATTGTATCGGCGGACTCAGTCGCAACCGGGTTGGCTGCTTCGCTTTCGGCTGTTTCGATTGGAACTGAAAACTCTTCGGCGCCCGGAGGGGCCTGTGGCGCTGCGGGAGCATCTTCCTGAACTTCCTGGACCATCGCTTCCCATTCGTCGGAAAGATCCACCTCCTCGGTCGGCGCAACCGAATGCGAGGGTGCTACCCGTGCGGCAGGTTGAGGCGGTGCAGATGCATTCGTCGACTCGACGGCGTTCGCTTCGGCTTCGACGCTAGCGACCGGCACTTCGAATTCCAGTGCCGCAGCCGGCGTGGCCGCGACAGGTGCTTCCGCAGATGGTGCCGGCTCGGATGCCGCCGCAACGGGTTCCGGAGTGGTTTTCAGCTCCGCACCTGAAGACGCAAGCTCAGACGGCTCGGCAGGCACGCCAGCGGCCTTCTCGAACCTTTGCCTCAGTTCGGTGAACCGATCCGCGTTCGCGCTGTCGCCGCGTTCACGATGAATCTGCTCGAGTTGGGAAGCCAGTTCAGCGGTGCGTTGCTCGTTGCCGGCTCCCAGATACAAATCGAGCAGGCGTTCGAGCGTCGGGGTGTGCTTCGGCGCCCGCTGCAACACATTCTCGAGCAGCGCCGTGGCCTTCTGCGTGAGTCCGTAACTCGAGAAGAGATCTACATCCGTGAGCGCCTGCGCCACGTACTTCTGCGTCTCTTCATCGAGCGCTTCCTGGCCGGCTGGTGCGGTCGGCACAGGCGACCCCGCCGCTGGCGCTGTTTCGATGACGAGGGATGCTCTTCCTGCACCCTGTTCGGCCGGGCCCTCGGGCGTGGCTGGAACCTCGGGCGTGGCCACAAATTCTGTTTCTACGGGGAGAGCAGGCGCCGGAGCGGGCGTTTTGCTTCGTCCTCCGCGCAATTGTTCGAGCCGCGCCAACAAGCGCTCGTCGCCCTTGTTGTGATCGATCAGTTCCTCGAGGGCCTGCTCGGCCCGTTGGCGGTCTCCCGCGGCCGCGTAGGCCTCGGCAAGCTTATCGAGCGCAGTATTTAGCTGGAAAGGATCGCTCGTATGGCGCGCGAAATCGGCCAGCAATTCGAGCGGTTCTGTATCACCGGGAAGTTTCTCGATGGCGCTTGAGAGCAGCTTCACAAATCGATCGTGTTCGTTGGCTTCGATCAGGGGATCGCGCAGCTCGCGGACGAAGGGCAGCGCTTCGCGCGATTTTCCTGTTTCGATGCAGTTCTCGGTGACCTTATGCAGCAATTCGAAATTCGTGCTTCCGCGCGCAAGCTGTTTCCGGGCGCGTTCCGCGGCCCTTTTCACGTTACCCGCATTCAGCTCGAGCTCGACGAGCAGGTTGGTGACGTCGCCGCCGGCGTCCGCGTCTGGATGGACTCCAAGAATCGCGATCGCATCGGCGTTCTTATGCGCGGCGGCAAGAATTCTTGCCTTGAGCAACAGGGCGGCGGCATTGCCCGCATCCACTCCCAGGGCGCGCTCGATCAGCTTTTCCGCTTCTTCATTTTCGCTGCGCTCGAAAAGCCGCTGTGCATAATTGAAATAGGTCTGGGCCGCTTCCTTTTTTTGGCCCATCACGTTGTAAAGCTCGGCCAGGCGCATCTGCACGCGCGGATTTTCAGGCTCGACTTCGAGCAGGCGATGCAGCACTTCGACGGCTTTCGGCGCGCGATTCGCCTTCAGGTGAGATTCGGCAATTTGCAGAAACAGCGGACGCGCCTCGCTCAGCACCCCCTGCTGAACGTACAAATCCGCCAAGCGCTCGAGGGGAGCAATTTCCGCCGGCGCAAGCTTCGCGATCTTTTTATAAATGGCAATCGCTTTGCTGTTGAAGCCATCCTGCAGGTAGACCTGCGCCAGCCGCTCAAAGTATTCGGTGGCCTGCGTCATGTCGTTCTGGCGCGCGAAGAGATCGCCGACCGTCATGAGAGTTGCTTGGTCTTTCGGATCGTGACGCAGGATCTGCTGGTATTCCCCGATGGCCTGAGCCACCTTGCCTTGATTAAGGAATTTCAGAGCGCTTTCGAGCGCTTTGCTTTTGTTAAAAGGCATGGCTCTTTTCGAATGGTCAAATCCGCAGGCTTCGGGCCGCGTGCCGGAAGTCAGACGGACTCGAATTGCAGGTTAGCATGCGGCAAAACCGCGGACCACGAAGGCAGACGGACGTGGTGCCGAAGGGGATAACAGCGAAATGGCAGCCGGTAGTACCGGGGTACTGCCGGTGGGCGTTGGGCTTACGGCGCAAGCTGCTCGATCTGCACGGCCAAGGGCAGAGGCGCTTGCTCGGCGCCGACGGACCAGCACATCGCTTCACGCACGGGCGCATAGGAAAACCGGTGCAAGGGTGTCGGGCCGTGGCGCCGCAAGGCGTCCAAGTGATCCGGCGTGCTGTATCCCTTGTGCTGTGCGAGTCCATACTGAGGATAGATCTGGTCGTATTCTTCCATCCGCCGATCGCGTTCAACCTTGGCCAGAATCGAAGCGGCCGCGATGGAAACGGACCGTGCGTCGCCATGAATCAGCGCTTTTTGTTCGATCGGAAGATCCAGCTCGACAGCATCGAGCAGCAGGTAATCGGGCAACGGACTTAGCTGAGATAGCGCGGCGACCATCGCCTGCCGGCTTGCTTGATAGATGTTCCACGCATCGATGCGGCTTGCGTCGATTTCCGCCACAGCCCAGGCGAGAGCGTGAATTTTGATTCGCTTCGCCAGTTCGCCGCGCCGTTCAGCGGGGAGTTTTTTCGAATCGTCGAGGCCGACGATTCTTCGGCGCGGATTCAAGATAACCGCTGCAGCGACGACCGGTCCGAAGAGTGATCCGCGTCCCGCCTCATCCAGTCCGGCGATGCGAAGCCATCCGCATTTTCGTGCGTCGCGCTCGTATCGCGCCGAGCAGAGCCGCCTGCGGTGAGCCGAGTCGAACTGTCCCATCGGCGTGAAATCTTAGCACACGCGTTGAGGGACACACCCAACTTGTCATCGCGGTTGCTAGATGGACGAGGAATCTGCTGCTGACCGTGGGAAGCTATTCGGCGGAATTTGCGGTGCCGACGGTTTCGAGCGCTTCTGCTCGCTTGATGCGCGCAGCCTTGCCTTTGCGTGACCGCAGGTAATTCAGCTTCGCGCGGCGGACCCGGCCCTGCCGCACAACTTCAATCGAGCTGATCATGGGGGAATGAACGGGGAAAATTCTCTCAACGCCGATTCCAAAACTTACGCGGCGCACGGTAAAGCTTTCACCCAAAAGCTCTCCGCGCCGGCTCATCACCACGCCTTCGAATGGCTGGATGCGTTCCTTGTCACCCTCGCCTTCCTTCAGACGGACATGGACGCGGACGGTATCGCCCG
>JASHRM010000246.1 GCA_030037315.1 Candidatus Acidiferrales bacterium | reverse complement strand
TCGTGGGTCATTTTCGAACTTCCCGGATTCAGCACCGCCGCCGGGGGTGTGCAGAAATCCAGCCTGGCCGCGCTGCGCGAGGCCAGTCAGACTTCCTATTACAGCGAGGGCGGCACGCTGTGGGTCAAGCTCGTTGTCGACAATGCTGCCGGTCAGAAGGTTGCTGTCGGCACCCCTGGTGCCGGCGTGCGCACTGTCGGCAGCGGTCCCGGTGGCGCTTTCGCTGTGGGAGCCCGCCTCGACGTCAGCAAGTAAGTTCGGCCCCGCTCAATGAACGAGTACCCCCCGGCGCAAGCCGGGGGCATTAACGCGGTACCGGAAACTGACCGACTACTGGGCGGACACCATATCAGGAGGCGGGTACTCAGGCAGCTTGGCGTTTTTCGCGTCTGTGCGTTTCACTTCAAGGTCATCGATCAGAATCGACGGATTGATCACCGTCTCCGGGACCGAGCCTTCCCGATTGCTCACACGCATGTCGTTCCCAACCGCGATCAGGTCATTTCGCAAGGCGCGCGTATCCAATTCATCGAATTGTGCGCCGCGAACCAATTCCCGGTGGCCGTCCTTTTCATAGACGCGATAAAGAAGGCGGGGTTGATAGCCGGCACCGAGCGTTTCCACGTAATAGCCGAAGGGTTTGTTCTCCTGGCGGCAAATATCGATCAGTTTCTGCTTCAAGGCCTCAGGCGAAACGGCGTCTTTCGATTCGACCACCAAAATCCCGGTGGCTGGAATCGTGGCTGCGCCCGGCGCTGCTCGGCCATGGCCATTCGATTCCGGAAAATCCCGGATCGGCTCGCGGCCGAGAAGATAATTCGTCAGCATTCCGTTCTGAACCACGGCGACTTTCTCTGCACGGACGCCGTCGTCGTCGATGTCATAAAAGCCGGTCAGCGATTTGCCGTCGAATTCCTTTTGCATGGGTTCGTCCGTAACAGAGAGAAAAGCAGGCAACACACGGCTCTTATAATTCGCGGCGTAATCGCCGCGCGTTCGCGCTGAATCGCCTAGCCGCGGACGCAGCCCGAGAACATTGCGCGCAACCATCCCCTCAAAAATGTCGCTTGCGGCATCCGCAGAGAAAAGAACGGGGCCTCGATAATCCTCATCGACAATGGGAGCTTTGCGAAGTTCTTTCAGCGTTTGAATCATTTGAGCCACGTCGGCTTTGAAATGCTCGGGCGTCGGGAGTTCGTTGGCCGAGGCGGTGATGTAATAGGGCGTGCGCTCAAGGCTCATGCCGTCGTCAGCCTGCGTGGCGCCTTCGGCTGCCTCCAAGTAGGACACATATCCAGTTCGCGTATCCGTGCCTTCGGTATTGACGAAGTAAGTGTTCACGGCACGAAAAAGCACGCGTGCGGTCAATGATTCGATCTGCGGATCGCTTCGAAATTCAGCGGTCGCTGCTTCGAGCAGTTGGTCCACGCTTTTCGAATCAAAACTGAGTTTCGCTACCGGCTCTATCGCTTGCAGGGCCGGAGCATGCGCGAAATCGTCAAACGGCTGATCGGCTGTGTATTGCTGCAGCGCGGCCTTTTTCGAGGCCAATGCCTCGCTCGCAATTTTATAGGCCTGATCGGTGGCTGCCCAAAGCTGCCAGCGCAACGCAATCGGGTCGTCATCGATCGGGGCAAGGTCCACAACGCCGGTTCCCGGCCCGTAATAGCTATCCAGCTTGTAGTCGCCCACGCGAACGACCACGCGAACAATCCGTTGACGAGCGAATTGATCGGTGCGCAAGGCGCCAAACGCAGCCTCAGCCGTATATTGTTGCAAATCCCATAAGTGGTATTCGATGTAATAGGGTGCTGCAACATTGTCCATCTTGAGGTGAGACTTTGAGCGCACCAGTTCCTCGTGCATGGCTCGAAGAACTGGGTCGGATAGCGACGGGGAGGCGCTTGTATCAGTCTGCTTCTGCTGGGCCGGAGATAGAGCTGCGACCCAGAGAAGGGTGATCGCCGCGATTGAGGCAAGAGCCAGTTTTGGCAGGGATTTCATTGAGTCGCCACGGGTGTTGCTGCCAGCGGCGCATCGCCAAATCCCGGCGGAGGCAAAATGGGCGGCCGCTGATTTCCTTTCTGGCGCTTTTGCACTTCGATTTCAGAGAAGAGCATCGATGGTGCAACCGCCGCGACGGGAACCTGGCCCGATTCGGCCCCGCAGATCCCGTTAAATATCTGGAGCGTGTCGCCTGTGACAATGATGTTGTTCAGTGAGAGCAGCGGCGTTCCAACGATATCGACGCCGCGAACCAGTTCGTCGGGTCTGCCGTCGGGATACACGCGATAGACCATCACGGGAATAATCTGGAAGGCTTGCGGCTGCGCTCGCCCGGTGAGCGTAAATCCGCCTTCAATGTCATCGAAGTAAAGCCCGTAAGGTTTGCCTTGGCGCTTGATTTCGTCGATGAATTTCTGGCGCATTTCCGAATCCTTTACGGTCTTCGTGGATGTAACAATCAAATTTCCCTGCCGCCCGGTAGGCATCAAGCCAGTTTGCCGGCGACCGTGCCCATTCGAATTGCTGAAGTTCATGATGGGCATGCGCGACATCAGGAAGTTCTTCAAAATGCCGTTGTCGACCGCGACGACTCTCTGGGCCGGCACACCTTCGTCATCGAAATCATAATGGCCGGCAAGTCGCACTCCGTTCAGCTCTTTTAATGTTGGATCGTCGACCACGGTGAGGAATGAAGGCAGCACCTGCTGGTTCACTTTTTTCGTGAACGTCTGGCCCTCGCGTTCGTCGCGTTGGCGATGGCCTTCGAGCCGATGCCCGAGCACTTCGTGGAAAAAAACGGCCGCAGCCCTGCCAGAAAGTAAGGCTGGTCCGGCATAAGGCTCGGCTTCGGGAGCCGCGCGCAGGGCTTTCAGATCGGCGGCGACTTTATCCACTCTCGCGATCAACTCGGACTCAGATGGCAATTCCGCCAGCGACGTGCCCTGAAACGATTCAATTCGCATCAAGTTCGTTCCATCGTCGGCGCGCGTTTCGCCCTGGATAATCAAACGAACGATACCCGATGGCTGTACCAGATTCGTCCCTTCACTATTCGCGAGATAAGAGCGGGTAGTGCCCGTCTGCAACGTCACAGCGGATGCGTACACTTCGGGATATTTTCTAAAATCTGCCGAGACGCGCCGCAGCCGGTCCTCCCAGTTTCTCTGATCGAGCGCCAAGGTCGCGACTGATTCGTCGATGTGGTCCTCCGGCGTCTCTTGGGAGAAATCGGGCGATTTGTCTTCCTCCGCGGATTGAACGGCTTGGTTCGTCTTCACTTTCAGGAACGCAGCGGCGGCCTGCTCATATTCTCGATTCGTTAGTTCCCAAAGTACGCGTGCCGTTGCGTCCGGGTCATCGCGAAGCGGCAAGCTGCCCGATGTGATTCCGGTAGCGCGGCTCTGGCCATGGGTATTATCGAGCGCCGGTGAGCCGACGCGCATCATCACATCCGCCTCACGCCGGTGAGCACTGATCGAACTGACGATGCTTCCACTCGTCGCGACAATTGCCGTACCGGACCCGTCCGAAACCGAGTAGCTCAGAAAATAAGGCGCAGGATCGGCTTTCGCGAGAGACGTTTTTGCGCGCTCGAGTTCCCGCCGCATGGTTTGAAGAAGCACGTCAGGATGTGTGGTGGTAACCGCGTTGGAAGGAAGCGCGCAGAAGATCAGCGCGCAGAAAATGGTTAACCGGACAAAATTTCGGTTCATTGGTCGGCTTTCTATCGCAGAAAATCCAATCTAGCACAGATAACTGACTTGCCAATCAGGGAAAGCGCGGGCGTGTGTGCTACTTACGAAGCGGGCGAAGAGGATTTGTGGCCGGCCTGCCGCTCGTAAGGAGCGTCTTCCAGGAATTTCACCGCTACCAAAGCGCAAAGCGCGAGCGCCGCGGCCAGCAAATAAGCCGTTGTAGCCGACATCAGCGGGACCAGAAGAGCCACACAACCGGATGCAGCCGCCAGACAGTAAAGGACGAGGACTGCGCCGCGATGTCCGAGTCCAAGATTAGACAAGCGATGCGCCGTGTGGTCCTTGCCCGGTGATGTGAAGGGCAACAGTCCCCGGCGGGACCGCGAAATGGAGATCAACGTAGTATCAAATGCCGGGACACCCAGTATGAGAATCGGGACCAGCCAGGCGACCGAAAAGCGGGCGCCTTCTGGCCGGATTTTCAAGCCGAGCGTAGCCATCAGGAATCCCAAGAACATCGCTCCGCCATCACCCATGAAAATCTTAGCGGGATTGAAATTCCAGCGAAGGAAACCGAGCGCCGCGCCCAAAGTCGCCGCGGCGAGAACGCCGACCAGGATCTGCCCGTTCATCGCAGCCGCGATCGTGAAGAAAACCGCCGCGACCGCGGAGATACCGGCGCAGAGGCCGTCCATGTGGTCGAGAATGCTGAAAGATGCGGTGATGCCCACGACCCACAAAACAGTCAGACACCCGTCCAGCAATACTCCGAGCCGTCCGGGAACGAATTGGGAGAAAAGCTGCGCGTGAACGCCCGAGAACAGCAAAAACAAAGCAGCCGCTGGCATGCCGACGAAAAGCTTAATTTGGTGATGCAATAGGC
Organism: Candidatus Acidiferrales bacterium; assembly: GCA_030037315.1. Taxonomy (GTDB): domain Bacteria; phylum Acidobacteriota; class Terriglobia; order Acidiferrales; family UBA7541; genus Palsa-295. The sequence continues at coordinate 4,796 of JASHRM010000246.1, read as the reverse complement.
CGCCGTCATCCATTACTCCCACGGCTGCGAGCAGCGTGGCTCCGCCCAGAATTCCCGCGATTTGCTGCTGCGTGATGCTGTGCACACTAAACAAAATCGCGATCACAAATCCCAAGTAAATCGCTATGCCGCCGAGCAGCGGTATCGGATGGAGGTGTACTTTGCGAGGACCGGGACGATCCACCATCCCGAAACGGAGGGCGAGCCAGCGGACGGGCGCGGTGATGGCCAGCGAGCCGACAAGGGCAATGCCAAAAGCCACCAGATCGCGATAAATCAAGTCGCGATAGATCATGTCGTTCGCCTAAGCACGTTTCGCTTTATCGGGGCGCTCTACTGCGACGCGTTCCGACGTTCCCAAGTGTCCGTTGCCGTTGCGTGAAAGCACCGCGCGCTCGATGATTTCCGGGAAACGCTGCAACTCTTTGACTCTAGCATATTTTTCGGCGGCCTCTTTCGCGCGCAAGCCCATTTGGGCCAGGCGCCCTGGATCGTCGCGAAGTTCGCGAATCCTAGCGGCGACGGCGCTTGGATCATCCGGATCGACGGAAAGACCGCAGCCGGCTTCGCCGACGATGCGCGCCGCATCGCAGTTTGGCGCGGCAACGGCGAGAATCGGACGGCCGGCTGCCAGCGTGGAATACAGTTTGCTTGGCACAACCACCCCTTCGAGCCCACGCCGAACGGTAATGATTTGCACATCGCCTGCGGCCATCACGTGTGGTATCTCCGAGACCGGCCGGAACGGAAGGAATCGCACATTGGGAGCGTCTTTTGCAGCCGCCTCCAACGCAGCCCGATTCGCTCCATCTCCTACAAACACAAAGCCGGTGTTTTCGTTGCGCAAAATCTCTGCCGCTTTCAGCAGTGTGTTCCACGCGCCGTAAAATCCGAGATTCCCTGCGTGCAAAGCCACAAACGGAAATCCGCAACGGATTTCCTGAACGATGGAATCGCTTTGTGACGGCGCCGACGGCGACGGTGACGCACCGTCGCGGATAACCGCAACACGTTCGGGCGAAACACCTTTCTCCAATATGCGCTCGCGCATGTCCTCGCCCAAAACGATCACGCATGCTGCGCGCTTCAGCGCCTTGCGGTGCATTTTTTCCCAGCGCTCAATCCATTTGCTCGGACGAACGATATCGCCGCCGAGCGCCATATCCGGGTACATATCGCGAATGTTGTAAACAAAAGGCCGGCCGGCCAGACGTGCTACGAAAGCGCCTGCGATTCCTGCAACCGGCGGATCGGTCATCGCCAGAATTACATCTGGGCGCAAAGCAAGGGCGCGCGGTATCGCCAACGCAAGATACGACAGGTAGTTTGAAACGCGCCTGCGCATCTGATGGCGCGAATACGCCGTCGAACCGACGCGCTCGACGATCACATTGTTGCGCGTATCTCTGCGAAGAAAACGAAACGGATAATATTCATCCGGATCGTATGAAGGGCGGCCCGCAACAACGGTCACCCTGTGGCGAGTCGCCAGAGTCTCCGCGACTTGAACCGCCATTTTTGCGGTGGCTGACGTGTCTGGCGGGTAATACTCGTTCAGCAGCAGAATGTGCATGCGGATTTACTTCGCGCCCTGGGCCAGCGTGCGATCCGAATCATTCTGAACGGATGCCGCTTGCCTTTTCCGCAGGGCGAGATTCCCCATCACCAAAAAATCCATTTGCGTGCGGCGGAAGCACTCAATCGCCTCTTCCGGCCGGCAGACGATCGGTTCGTTGTCGTTAAAAGACGTATTGAGCACGGCGGGCACGCCCGTGATTTCTCCGACCTTCCGCAGAAGTTTCCAATAAAGAGGGTTCGCGGACTGGCTGACCGTCTGCAAGCGGCCTGTGCCGTCCACATGCGTGGGCGCTGGAATCATTGCGCGTTTTTCAGGTCGCACTGGATAAGCAAACGTCATGAATGGAGACGGGTTCGTCTTCTCAAAAAATTCGCCCACGGCCTCTTCGATAATCGAGGGCGCGAAGGGGCGGAAGGTTTCGCGATGCTTGATGCGTCGATTCAGAATGTCTTTCATCTCCGGCCGGCGCGGGTCGGCTAAAATGCTGCGGTTGCCAAGTGCACGCGGCCCCCATTCCGCCGCGCCTTGGAACCAGCCGACGATGTCGCCTGCGGCGATGCGCCGCGCGGTCAATTCGACGAGCGTGGATTCTTCCAGCTGCGAGACTTCGGCATCCTCCGAAATGCCGGCAGACCCGGCAGCCTGCGCTATTTGGGACTGCGAAAACGATGGTCCCCAATACGCGTGCGACATCGTGAACTCGCGGGGACGGCCGAGGACGCCATGATTTACCGCGAAGGCAGCGCCAACCGAAAGACCCGCATCGCCCGCGGCGGGCTGAACGTAAACTTGTTCGAACGGCGTGGCATCGAAGACCTTGGCGTTCGCCACGCAATTGAAAGCCACTCCGCCGGCAAGGCAAAGCGCTCTCTGGTTGCTGCGTTCGGCGATGCCATTCCAATAAGCGACGAGGACTTCTTCGAGCGCCGCTTGCAAACTTGCCGCGAGATTGTAGTGGCGCTGCGTGAGCGGTTCGTCCTTTTGACGCCTAGGACCAAGGCGTTTTTCGAGGTGCGAAGAAAAGAGCTGCCCCAGGACTGGCGTCGCATTTGCGTCGCGCCAGGTCATGTCCGCGCCTTGCGTCTGATGCGTGAAATACTCCAAGCCTAGCCGGAATGAAATTGGCCCGTCGGCGCGAACGATGTTGCGAAACTCATCCAAAAATTCAGGCTGCCCATAGGCGGCAAGGCCCATCACCTTGTATTCGTCGCCAAATTTCCAAAAGCCGAGATATTGCGTGATTGCGGTGTAATACATGCCGAGCGAATGCGGAAATGTGACTTCGCCCAGCGTCCGCATGTCTGCGCCCTCGCCGACGGCGCTCATCGAACTCGCGAAATCTCCAAGGCCGTCTGCGGAAAGAACGGCAGCGCGATCGAACGGTGAAACAAAATACGCGCTGGCCAAATGCGCATGATGATGTTCGATCCGGTGGAATCGCGCGCGGATTTTCCCAGGCGAGATCTCGAATGCCGCAGACAGATCTTCTTTCACGCCTGCGAATTGTTTCAGGACGCGGGCGCGCTCGAGCGCAAATTTCGGCATCCGCATCGCATAGCGCAGCTTCGTGCCAAGACGGGCCCAGGGATCGCGCGGGATCGCGATGTGATCGACGTCGGAAAGTTTTGCCCCGGCGCAGTCGAGGCAAAATTGGATCGCACGCGCGGGCAGTCCAGCCGCGTACTTGACGCGGTTCAGGCGTTCTTCTTCCACGGCCGCAATCAATTGGCCATCGACGACGATAGCTGCGGCAGCATTCGCGTGGTATGCGTTGATCCCGAGTATCAACATCGTTTTGTTAGATGCGAGCCGTCCGCAATCGCGTCAATTTAGCGGGCCGGGCGAAGCTGCGGCGACAGCAGGCCTTGGTGCGTCAGCGAAATGGCCGGCCGTGTCGCGCAGGTTTCTCTTCACCCATTCGTTCAGCACGTAAAGGCTCCACGGGCGCGACCATGTGGTGCGGCCTCTCTGAAAATCTTCCCATACATTCCGTGCGAAATCTGCGCCGATCATTGGCGCGAGTTCCGGAGACCAATCATTCAATCCGGCCGCTACGCGCTCGCCGAGACTTCCGCGCAGCCAGCGTTCCCAGGGAAATGTAAACGTTCGCTTTCGCTGGGCGACCAGATCCCGGGGAAGCAAATCGCCGAGTGCAGTTACCAGAAGAGATTTCGGGTGGGTGCCGCTGCGTTTTGCCGATTCAGGCAGCGACAGAACATATTCGACGAGCGGGGAATGCAGGAAAGGCACGCGAACTTCGAGCGAGTTTCGCATGCTCATCGCGTCGGTATCTCGCAGCAGGGTATTGAGCAGATATGAGCGCAGCTCCATCCACGATACGCCAGTGAAGGCATCCATAGTGCGCGCTTGTTCGGCGGCTTGTGCGAGCCACTGCCACCACTGCTGCGTTTCATCGAAATCGGCGTGCGATGCCCCGTTTGCCGCGATCGCCTGTGGCGTGAACAGCAATCGCGTGAACAGATATTCATGCGGCAGCGAATCGGGATCGGCAAGCGAGGCCGCAAGTTTCCGCATTCGATCCGTGGACGATTGACTGGACGTGGCTCGAAGCGCATTAGCCACAAATGGCCGGAGAGGCGGCGGGAGAAAATGCCCTACCCATGTGGCGCGCCTCGCCATCATCGATGCGCGGAACGAGCCATAGCCGCCAAATAGTTCATCGCTTCCCAATCCCGAAAGCGCGACTTTCAGCCCTGCTTGCCGTGCCGCCCAGGAAACGAAATACGTGTTTACGCCGTCCATGCTTGGCTGATCGAACGCGGTGATTGCCTCGTCCAGCCGCGCAACCATCTCGGCGCCGCTCAGCGTGAGTTCACTGTGCTGAGTGCCAAGCCGGGCTGCGGTCTGCCGCGCTTTTTCTGCTTCGCTGAATTCGATGTCCGGGAACGCGACAGTGAAAGTGTGAATCCCGGCCTGAGCATGGCTCGCGAGAGCCGCGATCGCCGTGGAATCAAGTCCGCTGCTCAAGAAAACTCCCACGGGAACGTCCGCGACCAGATGACTGGCGACAGCTTCTTCGAGCAAGTCACGGACATTCTCCGCTGGAGACGATTTCATGGGGCGTTTGTTGTGCGGTTCTAATGTGCCGCCCACAGGAGAGCGCTGCGGCGTCCAAAACGGCGTTGGCTTCACGGCACGCACCGGTTCATCCGTAGCGATAGAAATCGAATACCCGGGTGGCAGTGATTTCACGCCT
>JASHRM010000245.1 GCA_030037315.1 Candidatus Acidiferrales bacterium | reverse complement strand
ATTCGCGCGGGAAACGCCACGATCAATCAAGTGGTGCCCACATTTGGTTCTGCGCCAGCGGGCCAGCCGGTGGGAATTATCGGATCGAGCGGCTATCTCGAACTCGCGGTGAATAAAGCGAACGCTTCGCGCACCCTCGGCATCGCGCGTGGCGCGGAAGTAACCGTCGAGCTCGGTTAACTTTCGAAATTCCCCCCGCTGGTCTTTACCTAAGCAAAAAAGCAGATCCCTCACGCTGCGCTGCGAAGCTACGCGGCTTGGTTCGGGATGACAACTATCGGGCCAGCGAGGTGACGATTAGATACGAGCGCATGCGCGGGTCCATCCAATCGCGCAGCGCGTCGCCCAGCAGGTTGAAAGCGAGCACGGCGACCATGATCGCCAGCGCCGGGAAAAGAACCAGATGCGGCGCGTCGAAGAGATGGCCGCGCGAGTCATTCAGCATCGCGCCCCAGCTTGGCATCGGCGCGATCACGCCCACGCCAAGAAAACTCAGCGTCGATTCTGCCAAAATCGCGCCCGCCATTCCAATCGTCGCTTGAACGAGAATTGGCTGCAGGATGTTCGGCAAAAGGTGCCGCACCAAAATGCGCGCGGGAGACGCGCCGAGCGATCGAGCCGCGAGCACGTACTCCATTTCTTTCGCTTGCAGAACTTGCGCGCGCGCTAAACGCGCATAGCCCGCCCAGCCTGTCAAAATCAGCGCAAAAATCACTTTTTCAATGCCGGGCCCCAGAAACGCGGCGAACGCAATCGCCAGCAAAATTCCGGGGAACGACAGGAACGCGTTGATCAACACAATGTTTACAAGGTTATCGAACCATCCGCCGCAATAGCCTGCGATCGCTCCGATCGCAAGGCCTACGATTCCCGCGCCGATCACTACGCTGATGCCCACCAAAATCGAAATGCGCGCGCCGTAGAGAACGCGCGAAAGCACATCGCGGCCAAGTTCGTCAGTGCCCATCGTGTGAGTGATGCTCGGACTTTCGAGCCGCGCCGGAAGATTCTGCGCCGTAGGATCGCTGGGCGCGAGCCACGGCGCTGTGAGCGCCAAGAGGATCAGCAGCACGCTCAACGCCAGCGCCCACCTGCCGAGCTTGCTTCGCCTGAGAAATTCGCCCAGGCCGCTCATTCGAGTCTCACACGAGGATCGACCGCCGCGTAGACCATGTCCGTCAGCAGATTGACGATGACGTACGAAACGGCAATCAGAAGCACGCATCCCTGCAACAGCGGATAGTCACGCGCGCCAATCGCTTGCACCGCCAAGCGGCCGATTCCCGGCCAGGAGAAAATCGTTTCGGTGACAATCGTTCCCGCAAGCAGCGTCCCGAACTGAAGCCCCAGAATCGTGAGGATCGGAATCAGCGCGTTGCGAAACGCGTGCCGGAAAAGGACTGCGGAAGACGAAAGTCCCTTCGCGCGCGCGGTGCGTACATAATCACTCGAAAGCTCTTCCATCACCGAAGTTCGCACCATGCGCGTCAGAATCGCAGCCAAGCCAGCGCCGAGAGTGACGGCCGGCAAGATCAGATGCGCGGGTCCACCGCGCCCTGAAACCGGCAGCCAGCCTAAAATCACCGAGAAAATCAAAATCAGCACCGGACCCAGCGCGAAATTCGGAATCGATAACCCGAGCAGCGTAAAAACGCCGACGGCGTGATCCGTCGCCGTCGCGCGCCGCTCCGCAGCGAGCACCCCCGCCGGAATTCCGATCAGGATGCAGACAATCAGCGCTACGATCGCGAGTTCCAGCGTCGCAGGATAGTGATCGATCACTACCTTCGTGACCGGCTGCTGAAAGCGAAAAGATTCACCCAGATCGCCTCGAAGGATTCCAGCGAGATAGTGCGCGTACTGCGTGCCGATCGGAACGTCGAGGCCAAGCGCGTGGCGCAGTTGCTGCAAATCTTCGGCGCGCGCCCCTTCGCCCAGCATCTGCTCGACGGGATCGCCGGGAACGATGTGCACAAGCAGAAAGACAAGCGTGACAATCACCCAGAGCGCCGGTAGCGCGAAGAGCAAACGCTTGCCGATATAGCGGATCATTTCCGGCCCTGCGCTTTTGCGATCGCCGACGATACGGATTTTTCTGGCGTAGGCCCTGGCGGGCCGGGTGGCTTCGTCGTCTCGGAAGCCGCGGCATGCGACGGAGTAATCTTCACGCGCGAAACGCGCCGCTTATCCATGTCCATTACGGTGAAACGGAAGCCGTCCGCCTCGAAACTTTCGCCGCCACGCGGAATGAAGCCGAGATGGCTCAACACAAAACCGCCTACGGTTTCGTAGGAAGCGTCGTCTGGCAGCGAAATATTGTATTGCGCGCCGAGGTCGCGCACCTTGATGGCCGCGTCGAAAATCATTCCGCCGTCCGCGGCCACTTGCGGCCTCTCGACCACGTCAAATTCGTCGTGAATCGCGCCCACCATCTGCTCGAGGATGTCTTCGAGCGTCACGAGCCCCAGAATGCTGCCGAATTCGTCGACGACCATGGCCAGGCCCGTGCGCCGCGCGCGAAACTCCAGCAACAATTCGCTCGCAGGCTTCGTTTCGGGAACGATGAGCACTTCGCGCAAAACCTGCCGCAGATGAAACGCAGGCATTGGCGCATGTTCCTCCGCGCGGCGCGCGCGATCGAGCAGCAGCCAAATCACGTCTTTGATATGGACAAAGCCCAGGATGTGATCGAGCGTACCTTCGTAAACCGGCAGGCGCGAACGCTGCGTCGCAGCGAACATCGTCATCGTCGCGTCGAGACCGGCGTCATCGGGCAACGCGTGCATATCCGGACGCGGAACCATCAGCTCGCGCACCTGCACCTGGCGCAGCTCGAGCGCATTTTGAATGAAGCGGCCCTCGGACTCAGGCAGCAGTCCGCGATCGCTGGCCTGCTGGATCATCACTTGCAGCTCTTCGATTGAGCGCACCAGCGTGTGGCTGTGCGGAGCAAGGATCCCAAGCATGCGGACGATTTTTTCGGCGCTGTTGTCGAGCAGGTTGATGGCCCAGCTGAAAGTGTTCAGGAACCAGTGAAACGGCCTGGCGATCAGCAGCGCCACGCGCTCGGCTCTGGCAAGGCTTAAGCTTTTCGGAACGAGTTCGCCGAAAATTACCTGCAAAATCGTCAGCAATCCGAAGACGACGAGCAGGGCCACTACGTGCGTCAGGATAGGGGCCCACGGCCGCGCCATTTTCTGTACGAACGGATTCACCAGGGCCGCCAGCGTGATTTCGCCCAAATAGCCGAGCGAAAGGCTTGCGATGGTGATCCCGACCTGAACTCCGGAAACCACGCGGCTCAGGTCGCTGAGGAGGTGTTCGACGATTTTTGCGCGCGGATCGCCTTTTTCCACGAGCTGCCGGACGCGCGAAGGCCGTACCGCAACCAGGGAAAATTCGGCCGCCGCGAAAAACGCGTTCATGCCGATCAGCAGAAATACGCCGAGGATGTGAAGAGGAGTCAATTTAGAAATGCGCGCCGCGACGCCTAAAAGGGCCGCAGCCCCCGCTCATCGCGATTTTATCAAGACGCTTGCAGCAAAGGTTAAGCAGGCGCGGCGGATGTTCGATCCCAGGCTGACGCGCGATCGGAACCGCTCTCCGCTATGTCGGGGATATGCCCATTGTTGCCGTTCTCCATCGTGCGCTAGAATGCTGGTTCATCATCGCAACAAACATAATAGGACGGGAGCGTGATGAGTTCAGCGCCCAACAAGAGCGTCGAAGCGCCTCGCACAGGCGAATTTGAAAAGTCGCTCGTTCGACTGGAAGAAGTGGTGAAACGGCTCGAAAGCCCGGAGCTTTCGCTCGACGAAGCGATGAAGCTTTTCGAAGAGGGTGTGAAACTTTCGCGCGAATGCCAAAAGCAACTCGAAGAGGCCGAAGGGCGCGTCGAAATCCTGCTGAAGAAAGCCGACGGCAAAATCGCAGCCGGGCCTTTCGAGTCGAATGAAGAATCGTAAGCGCCATCCTGCCTGCTTGCGCCATGGCCATCCCGACTGCATCCGCCCCAGCTATGAAGCTTCCTGAATTCTACGAATCCGACCGCGCCGCGATCGAAGCTGCTCTCGAAAAATTCCTTCCGCCCGAAAGCACGCTCCCGCATTCGATACATCGCTCGATGCGCTATAGCGTTTCGGCAGGAGGCAAGCGCATTCGCCCGGTGCTTTGCATCGAAACCGCGCGCATGTTCACGAATGACATCGAAGGCGCGATTGCCGCCGGCTGCGCGATCGAGTTCATTCACACCTATTCGCTGATTCACGACGATCTGCCAGCCCTGGACAACGATGATCTTCGACGCGGCAAACCAACCAATCACAAAGTTTTCGGCGAGGCGATGGCGATTTTGGCGGGAGACGCGCTTCTCACCCTTGCTTTTCAAACTCTCGCTGCGGCACCTGTCGAGTCCTCGCGGCGCGTGCGCATGATTGCAGAGGTAAGCGCGGCTGCGGGCACAGTCAACGGCATGGTTGGCGGCCAGGTCGCGGACGTTGAAGCGGGCGGCAAGCCCGTCGACGCGGCCACGCTCGAGTACATTCACCGCTCGAAGACGGCTGCACTGATTCGCGGCGCAATCGTCGCAGGAGCAATCGCCGGAGGCGCACAGGAAAATGACATTGAACGCTGCCGGCGCTTCGGCGATACCATTGGCTGGGCATTTCAAGTGGTCGACGATCTG
>JASHRM010000244.1 GCA_030037315.1 Candidatus Acidiferrales bacterium | reverse complement strand
TTTGAATCTCAACGCGTCCGACATCGAGGGCCGATCGGTGATCGAAGCGGTGCGAAATACCGATTTACTCGGCTTGATCCGGCGCGTGCTGCAGGGCGGCGAAGGATCTTCGAGCGACATCGCCATCGGCATCGTACAGCAGCGAAGCTTTTCCGCGACGGCTGCGCCCGTGTTGCCGCTCGAAACGGGAGCGTCTTCCGCGGCGTCGCGCGAACCCCGAAAACCCACGGGCGCGGTGGTTGTGTTGCACGACGTGACCGAACTGCGGCGGCTCGAGCGCGTGCGCCAGGACTTCGTCGCCAACGTTTCGCATGAATTCAAGACGCCGCTGACCGCGATTCAGGGCTTCGCGGAAACCCTGCTCGGCGGCGCGATCGAAGACCCGAAGAACAATCGGCGGTTCCTGGAAATCATCCGCGATCACGCAGCGCGCCTGGCAAACCTTACCAACGACCTGCTGAAGCTGGCCCGGATCGAAGCCGGCAAGCTCGAGGTTGAATTCGTTCCGATGAGTTTTCTTGAAGTGGTGGACAGCTGCGAGGAAACCACTTTGCTGAAAGCGGGGCGAAAAGAAATCGTATTCGTCACAGAAGTTCCGGCGGATTTGCCTGCGGTGCGAGGCGATCGCGGACTGCTGCACGAGGTTTTGCAGAACTTGCTGGACAACGCGGTGCAATACACGCCTGCCGGAGGAAAAATCGCGATCAGCGCCCGCCCGGATGGACACGAAGTGGTTGTGACGGTTTCCGACACGGGCATCGGCGTGCCGCTGGCCGACCAGGAAAGAATCTTCGAGCGCTTCTATCGCGTGGACGCAGGTCGCTCGCGCGAAGCGGGCGGCACGGGCCTTGGTCTATCCATCGCCAAGCACATCGTGGAAGCCCACGGCGGCCGCCTGTGGGTGGAAAGCGAAGTCGGCCACGGCTCCAAATTTTCTTTCTCGCTGCTTCTCACCGATTGAAGCAAGTTGTTCCTAAGGATTCACCCCTCGTTGATCTGCTTGCAACAACCACATGGGATTCAGTACCCGGAAGTTCAGAACCGATCGGGCATCAGGAGGCAGACTTGGCAGCCGCGAAACCAGCGATCGAGGCCGTTTATCACACGGCGTTGACGAATTATTTGACGGCGCAAGCGCGCACGGTCGAAACCTCTTTGAATTGGGCGCTCGAAGCGCTGCTCAGCCGGAGCGACCGGCTTGCGAGTGACGTTTTTCTCACCGAGCCTCGCATCAACGAAATGGAAATCGTGATCGACGAGCACGCGATTCGCATGCTGCGCCAGGGACACCTAACGGAGAACGAGATTCGCCTCGTAGTGGCGACCCTCAAAGTGAACAACGACCTCGAACGGATGGGCGATCTGGCAGTGAATCTCGCCGAGCGGGCTGTTTCGTTGGCGGCGATGGGAGATGTGGAGCTGCCTGCCGAGCTTGAGCCGATGACCAACGCCGTTCGGGCGATGGTTTCAAAGTGCCTGGGCGCGCTGATCTATGAAAACGTCGACATGGCGATGCAGGTTTTGGAAAGCGACGACGTGATCGATCAGTACCGAGATCGCGTCTTCGAAACTCTGCTCGCCGAAATATCGAAAGACCCCTCGCAAGCGGCTCCGAACACGCATTTCATTTTGGCGTCGCGGCACTTGGAGCGAATTGCAGACCACGTTACGAACATCGCCGAAGACATTTTGTTTTGGGTGCGCGGGCTTGAGGTGCGGCATGGCCGCGCGCGACAAATGGAAGCGCCAGCTGGCAACTCGGCCATTCGAACCCCGTAGTCATCAACTTTTAACCGTCCGCTCATCGCGCTTTCAAGGCAAATAGCCATGCTCGCGCCTCATCGGCTTACATTTGGCACCCTGTCGTGCGCCGCGAATGCGCCTGCGGAAATGTGTCTGGAGAGCGATCGCGTGATCATGAAAAGAAGCGCGTTGTAATGCGAGCCCGTCAGGAAAACTTAGAAACAACATTAGAAACAACAAGAGCTCCTCTCACTCGCAAACAGCGCTCGCTTCGCAATGACAACGTTCGTAGATTCAGGAAGCTGGCGCGATTTCATGTCGAATTCTCGGGCGTGTAACGCCACTGTAACAATTCAGAAACGATAATGTCAGGGAGGGAAAGCTCCGAAAATGAGAAAAACCGCTATCTCGCTGTTGCTACTCATGCTTGTGGCTGCGACTTCCGTGGCCGTCTCGGGCAACATGCTCCTCAATGCGGCGGGCGCTACGTTTCCATATCCGATTTATTCCAAGTGGTTTGACGTTTACCACAGCCAGCATCCGGACATCGAAATCAACTATCAATCGATCGGCTCCGGCGGCGGGATCCGCCAATTGCTCGCCGGCACAGTCGATTTTGGGGCTTCGGACGGGCCGATGTCCGATGAACAGCTCGCGCAAGCGAAGTTCAAAATTCTGCACTTCCCTACCGTTTTGGGCGCCGTGGTGCCGACGTACAACATCCCAGGCGTGTCCGGGACGCTGAATTTCACACAGAAGGCTTTGTCCGGGATCTACTTAGGCACAATTACAAAGTGGAGTGACTCGGAAATCGCCAAGGCCAATCCCGGCGTGAAATTGCCAAATGACGACATCGTTGTGGTGCATCGGTCAGACGGCAGCGGCACTTCCTACATCTTTACGGATTTTCTTTCGAAGGCGAGTGACGACTGGAAGAACAAAGTCGGCAAGGGCACATCAGTGAATTGGCCTGTGGGACTCGGCGGAAAAGGAAACGAGGGCGTTTCCGGACTCGTCAAGCAAACGCCTGATTCCATCGGCTATATCGAACTGATTTACGCCGTGCAGAACAAGATTCCCTATGGCAAAGTACAGAACGCCGCGGGCAAGTTCATACTCGCCGACCTGGCTGGCGTAACGGCCGCGGCTGCCGGAGCCGCAAAGCAAATGCCCGACGACTTTCGCGTTTCGATTACGAATGCGCCTGGCCCAACGGCATATCCCATTTCCAGCTTCACGTGGCTGTTGATTCCCGCGAGGATTTCCGATGCAGCGAAGCGCGATGCCATCAAAGGCTTCCTGAGCTGGATGCTCGTTGAGGGACAGACTTACAATGAAGGCCTGTCTTACGCGAAGCTGCCCAAGACTGTGGTCGACAAGGAAAAGAAGGCGATCGCGCTGATACAGTAGCAATCGCACGGCTGTGATCAGCAGCCAGCCAATGTCCACAACGGCCACTACCATCGAGCACGCGGCCCCGCCTCACGCTGGGCCGCGTACGTTTATTCGCCGCCTGGCAGATGGCGATGCCGTTGCGCATATCGTCACGCTGATTTTCGCGGCGACTATACTGCTGATCACTTCCCTGCTGGTCTACGAGCTTTGGATCAACTCACATCTCTCGCGCGCGAAATTCGGTTTTGGATTTTTCGTCACGCGCGTGTGGGACCCGGTTTTCGATAATTTTGGCGCGGCCCCGTTCATTTACGGAACGCTTGTGACGGCGGTCGTTTCTCTGGTGATTGCGATCCCCTTGGGCTTGGCGGCTGCGATCTTTCTCGCTGAACTTGCTCCGCGCCGGTTGAGCGACGGGATCGCGTTCCTGATCGATCTGCTCGCCGCCGTGCCAAGCGTGATCTATGGCTTGCTTGGAATCTTCATCGTGGTTCCTTTGATGCGCACCGCCATCGGGCCTGCGCTCAAGAGCACGCTCGGCTTCCTTCCAATTTTCAAGGGGCCGAATTACGGAGTCGGCTTCCTGACCGCCGGCATCGTCCTTTCGATCATGATCGTGCCCTTCATCATTTCGGTTTCGCGCGAAGTGCTGCTTACGGTGCCACGCGAACAGCGCGAGGCCGCGCTGGCGATGGGTGCGACTCGCTGGGAGGCTACGTGGCAGGTAGTGGTGCCGTGGGCGCGCACGGGAATCATGGGCTCCATATTTCTCGCACTGGCCCGCGCGCTTGGCGAAACGATGGCAGTCACGATGGTGATCGGCAACGATCCGAAGATCGTCACGTCGCTTTTCGCGCCCGGATACACGATTGCCGCAGTCATCGCAAATGAATTCACCGAGGCCACCGGCGATCTTTATTTGAGCGCGTTGATCGAACTGGGGCTTGTCCTCTTCCTGATGACGTTTATCTTGAACGGCCTCGCACGCCTGCTGATGATCGCCACCGAGCGCGGAGGGGGCCGGCACGCATGAACCGCATCCGCTTGATCTGGCGAAAATCGCTGAACGTTTTCATGCTTACGATGACCGGCGTCGCAGCGCTTGCCGTTGTTTCCGTGCTTTTCCTGATTCTCGGCTATCTGATCGTGAACGGCGGACGCTCACTCAATTGGGCGTTTTTCACGCAGCTCCCCAAGCCTGTTGGCGAGGTCGGCGGCGGAATGGCCAACGCGATTGTCGGGAGCCTGAAGCTGTTGTTGCTCGCGGCGCTGACGGGATTGCCGATTGGCCTGCTCGCCGGCGTGTATCTGGCGGAATTTGGCGGCAAGACGTTTTCGTTCATCACGCGGTATACCACGGATCTTCTCAACGGCGTTCCGTCGATTGTGATAGGCATCTTCGCGTACTCGCTTTTCGTGCTGCCTGTAAAACATTTTTCGACCCTTGCCGGCGGATTCGCGCTCGGGATCATGGTGATCCCGATTACCGTGCGCAGCACGGAGGAATTCCTGCGCGCCGTCCCGGGAACTTTGCGCGAAGGCGCAATGGCTCTCGGTGCGAGCAAGTGGCGCACGATTGCGACGGTGGTTTTGCCCGCTGCAAGCGGCGGCATCATCACCGGAATGCTGCTGGCGTTGGCCCGCGTGGCAGGCGAGACGGCACCGTTGCTGTTTACAGCCTTCAGCAATCGCTATTGGAGTCCCGGCTGGACCCAACCAATCGCTTCGCTGCCCGTGATGATTTATACCTATGCCATCGCGCCGTATGATGACTGGCACAGGCAAGCTTGGGCGGCGGGGCTGGTTCTGCTGGCGCTGGTCTTGCTTGCAAATCTCGGTTGCAGATTCGTTCTAAATCGTCGAGGGTTTACTCGGAGCGTATGATATGGCGTCCACCGCTCACGGAAACAGCGCCGCCGCAGCGAGGCTTGCGCCCGAAATGAAACATCCGGATAACAGCGCGATCGTTCACGAATCGAATGGAAAGCTCCGCTTCGAAATCAGCCATCTCAATTTCTTCTATGGCCCGAAGCAAGCGGTTTTCGATTTGAATCTCAACATTCCGAAAAACCGCGTCACCGCTCTGATTGGGCCATCGGGCTGCGGCAAATCCACGTTTCTTCGCACGCTGAACCGGATGAACGAAACGATCCGCAACACGCGCGTCGAAGGCGAGATTCTGCTCGACGGGCAGGACATTCTGCAAATGGACGTCGTCGGCTTGCGGCGGCGTGTTGGCATGGTTTTTCAGCGCCCCAATCCCTTTCCGAAGTCGATTTACGAGAACGTCGCTTACGGCCTGCGAATCAATGGTTATAAAGGCCGCCTGCACGATCTGGTGGAGCACAGCTTGCGCCGCGCGGCGCTATGGGATGAGGTGAAGGACTATTTGCACAAGTCGGCGTTCGCATTGTCCGGCGGCCAGCAGCAGCGGCTTTGCATCGCGCGCGCCTTGGCCGTCGATCCGGAGGTTCTGCTGCTCGATGAGCCGTGTTCGGCGCTCGATCCTGTTACCACCGCGAAAATCGAAGAACTCATGTTCCATTTGAAAGATAGCTGCACACTGGCCATTGTGACGCACAACATGCAACAGGCCGCACGCGCCAGCGACTTCACCGCTTTTATGCTGGATGGAAAACTGATCGAACACAGCGAGACTTCCAAGCTTTTCACTACGCCCAAGGATCCGCGCACTGAGGCGTACATAACCGGCAGGTTCGGATGAGCCCCGTTCGCACGCCGCTGCCGGGGAGGGGCTAAGGGTCATGGAACGCCATTTCGAACACGATCTCAACGAACTGAAGCAGCGCCTGCTGTGGATGGGCAGCCTTGCGGAACGCTCGGTCCATCAAGCCGTGCATGCAGTGCTCGATGCGGATGAGCATCTTGCCGAAGCGGTTTTATCGGAAGAGGACGCGATCAACGAAATGCAGATCGAAATTGACGATCGCGTACAGCGCTTGCTCGCCTTGCAGGCGCCGATGGCCGCCGATCTGCGGTTCCTGCTGGCTGTGGCGCGGATCAATAGCGACCTGGAACGCATCGGCGACCAGGCCGTGAACATCGCGCAATCGTCCATGCGCGTGCTACGGCACCCGCAGGTGAAGCCGTATGTCGATTTGCCGCGCATGAGCGAACTGGCCGAGTCCATGGTGCGTGACAGCCTGAACGCTTTGGTGCGCGGCGACCAGGAACTCGCGCAAAGCGTGATGCAACGCGACGATCAGGTCGACCGCTTGCGCGACCAGCTCTTCCGCGAATTGCTCACCTACATGATGGAGAACTCGTCCGTCGTGTTCTCGGCGTTCGAGCTGATCCTCGTCGCGAAAAACCTCGAGCGGATCGGCGATCACGCCACCAACATCGCCGAGGACGTGATCTACTTCGTCGCCGGCCGCGACGTTCGCCACCCCGCCCTGGATAGGCGATAAGGCCGTTATCTCTCGCACAAGGTCGGACGTAGTATCCTCTGTATGCCTCGGCGTACACATTTGCGAACCACTCACTTCCAGGAGCCTTCTGGAGCTGGTTTGTTCAACATGAATCCGGCTTCTTCGATTTTGACTCGCGGAATGAAAAAGAACGCGAGAAGTCGTTCGACGAACTAGTCCAATAAGGGAATTTGTCATTCGTGCCGGCGGCATGAAGAAGGCATTTCCTACTGTCGTCGCACTCACAAAGGCTGCTCCGGCTCTTAGGGCGCGGGAGCGTGATCGCATTTCGGCCCCGTCGTGCTCCAAGCATCGTCGAAATCGGCGGCAAGCGCGTTGATCGAGAGACCGTTGCATTTTCATTACTTGATGACGGAAGGATGGCTGGCATCAACCTCTTTATCCCCGGCTTTCGAGAGAACGATGCGAACCTGACGCAAATCGGGTACTTATTGCTCGATGAAGCGCTGGGAGAATATGACGTCGAAACACGACTCGGTCCGATAAAGATGTTCTGGCCCGAAGCTTGTGCGGATGGAGAGCGCTATCCACTCGCCCGGCTACCGGCGCTCTTTGATCAGCTTGTGTCTCAACTCGAGGGACGAACCGAGAAGCCGTCGTAGCCCCCACCGGATCCTGCTTCATAGGGCTTGTAGTTTTTTCTTGGTGTAGTATCTTCGCGCCGTTCCATGGGGAGGAATGAAATCATGCGAGGGAAACTTGCCGGAGTAGTCGTGTGTCTATTTGCTGCTCTCATTTTTGCATCGACGAGAACAAACGCGCGCGCTGCGGCTCCCGCGCAAAATGGCGCCGCATCGAATTCGTGCGACCGCGCGTGTCTTTACGGGTTCCTCGATCGATACCTGACAGCGTGGAAAGAAAAAGACGCGTCGCGCCTGCCGCTCGCAAAGGATTTTCGCTTTTCGGAAAACAACGTGATGATGAAATTTCCCGACGGCGCGTGGGGGACGATCACCGGCATGGGCGACTACAACCTGCGCACCGCTGATCCAGTGAACGGCGAGGTTGGATTTTACGGCGTGATCGATGAAAGCGGCACCACGTCCGTTTTCGCGCTGCGCCTGAAAGTGGAAAACCAGAAAATTTCCGAAGCCGAGACGATCATTCGTCGCAGCGAAGGCGGCGGACCATTCCCGGCCAAGCCGCATATGGTCGATAAGCCGATCCTCAACGAGATCGTTCCGCCCGCCGACCGTAGCCCGCGCGAACGCATGATCGCACTGGCCGACGGCTACTTCAACACGCTGCAGCTGAACGATGGGGTGCTCTTCACGCAATTCGATGACAATTGCAATCGCATCGAAAACGGCCTGCAGACCACGCACAACCCCGACCTGATGAAAATGATTCCGGTGGCCAATCTCGGCTGCGCGCAGCAATTCAAGCTCGGCAACTACCGCTACGATACGCGCGTGCGCGACCGGCGCTTTTTCCTCGTCGACGAAGAGCGCGGCCTGATCATGACCGCCGGCTTTATCGACCATGATGGCACGCTTGAAAACTTCGTCCTCACGGACGGCACGCCGGAAACATCGCATATTCGCACGCCCAGCACTCTCTGTCTGCTCGAGCTTTTCAAAATCCGCGATGAAAAAATCCAGCAGATCGAGGCTGTTTTCATCGGCGTTCCGTACAACATGCCGTCGCCTTGGGTCCACTACCAGTAAACCGGATCCGCGACGCCCGCCATCGAAGGAGAAGTGCGCAGAATGTCACGGAAATTTCAGTACGGGTTTCAACGCAGCGTTTTGTCCTTCGGCACGGCCCGGTTGGGCTGGTTGCTTTCGATTGCGGCTTTGCTAACGCTCGCTTGCGCTGTCGCCAGCCACTTCGCCCACGCGCAGGAAAAATCCCAAGCCTACGGCCAAATCGATCGCAAGCGCCTGCTCGCCGCCGACGAGCATCCCGGCGAATGGCTCACCGCCGGGCGTGACTTCGGCAAGGGCCACTACTCGCCGCTCACGCAGATCAATCGCGAGACGGTGTCGCGTCTCGGATTCGCCTGGGATTACGACACGCACACCGATCGCGGCCTCGAAGCGACTCCTATCGTGGTCGACGGCGTGATGTACACGACCGGCTCCGCGGGAAAAACCTACGCGCTCGATGCGAAAACCGGAAAGCAAATCTGGACGTTCGATCCGCAACCTGATCTTCGCGTGAATCGCTCGTCTTGCTGCGATGAAGTAAATCGCGGCGCAGCCGTCTGGGAAGGCAAAGTATACGTCGCGAGCTTCGACGGCTTTTTGTACTCGCTCGATGCCGCTACCGGCAAAGTGCTGTGGAAAGTCGACACGATCGTCGACAGGACGAAGGGCTACACTTCCACTGGCGCGCCTCAAGTAGCCGGAAAAGTGGTCGTGATCGGCAACGCCGGCGGTGAATATGACGCGCGCGGCTACGTTAGCGCCTACGATCTCGGCAGCGGCAAGCTCGCGTGGCGATTTTTCACAGTTCCGGGTGATCCTTCGAAGCCGCAGGAAAATCCCGAACTCAACGCCGCGCTGAAAACGTGGGATCCCAAAAGCGCCTGGGATAGCGGCGGCGGCGGAACGGTCTGGGGCGACATGGCCTACGATCCCAACCTGAATCTCGTTTACTTCGGCACCGGCAACGGCACGTTTTTCGATCAGTCGCGCCGCAGTCCCTCTGGAGGCGACAATCTCTTCATCGCGTCGATCCTGGCGCTGCACGCGGATACCGGACGCCTCGCCTGGTATTACCAGGAAGCTCCGGGCGACGCCTGGGATTACGACGCAACGGAATCCGTGATTCTCGCGGACCTGACGATCGACGGCGCCGACCGCAAGGTGCTGATGCAAGCCGCCAAAACGGGCTTCTATTACATTCTCGACCGCAAAACCGGCCAGTTGCTTTCCGCCGACAAATTCGTGCCGGTAACGTGGGCCGACCACGTTGATCTAAAGACGGGCCGTCCCGTTCTTCTAGCAGGCGTCCACGATTTCAAAAACAATTTCAACGGAAAAGTGTACCTGCATCCCGCTTCGATGGGCGGGCACAATTGGAATCCGATGTCGTGGGATCCGAGGACAGGGCTCGTCTACATTCCGGAAATCGAGAACGACAACGCCGGACTTTTTTCCGGAAAAACTTTTCTACGCGCGTGGGACCCAGTCAAAAGCAGAGTTATCTGGCAGGCTGCGGAATCCGAGTGGTGGGACCATGCCGGCGTGCTTTCAACCGCCGGCGGTCTCGTATTTCAGGGTAATGGCGCTGGGCATCTCTGCGTTTACGATGCGGAAACGGGCGCGAAGCGGAAAGATATCGACGTGGGTACCACGATCATCGCCGCGCCGATGAGTTACACGATCGACGGCGTTCAATACGTCGCAGTGATGGCGGCATGGGGCGGCGGAGGTTGGGGATTCTCGCACCCGAATAGCGCCGCTGACCAGCGCGGCAACGAAGGCCGCATCGTCGCGTTCAAGCTCGATGGCGGACCCACGCCGCTGCCCGCTCTGTTGCCGCCCGTGCCGCCAATTCCGCAGCCACCGGAGCTCGTCGCCTCTGAGGGTACGGTAAAGCTCGGGCAGCAGCTTTTCCTGGCGCACTGCTCGTACTGCCATGTGAATCAGCCGAATACGGGTACGCCCGATTTGCGGCGCATGCCGCCTGAAATTCACGCGTCGTTTAACCAGATCGTTCTCGACGGAATTTTGAAAAACGCTGGCATGCCGCCGTGGCGCGGCGTGCTTACTGACGCCGATGCGGACGCCGTCCACGCGTACCTGATTTCCATTTCGTGGGACGCTTATAGAAAACAGCAAACCGGCGAAAAGAATCATTGAAGGCTCAGAAAATCTCTCCCGGTTTTGGTGGAAGAGCAGGGCTTTCAGCCCTGCGAAAAACCGCCCGCGCGAACGCGCGTCCCTTTGTGCCGCCTTTCCCGCAGCACGTTTTCGTATTGGACGAACCAAGGGCCGCGGCTAAAGCCGCTCAAACGTGCGGCCTTTTTCGACGGCCTTAACCCTGTCGCTTCCACCGTGGAACACCGCCCTCCTCGGAAGAGCGCAATCCGCAAAATGTGGGTTAGAATCCCCGCAACATGGCTAGCGAACCGAGAAAACCCGTCGTCGCGATCTACCCGGGATCTTTCGATCCGGTAACGAATGGCCATCTGGACCTGATCGAGCGCGGCGCCAGGATTTTCGACCAGCTGATTGTCGCCATCGCGCGCAATCTTGAAAAGGATGCGCTGTTCCCAGTCAAAGAACGTCTTGAAATGCTCGAAGCGGTCACCTTCGAATTGAAAAACGTGCAGGTTGCCGTGTTCGACGGGCTGCTGATGAACTACGCGCGCGAACAGGACGCTCGCGTGATTTTGCGCGGCATCCGCGCAGTTTCCGACTACGAGTATGAATTGCAAATGGCCATGATGAACCGCAAGATCGAGCCGCAGATCGAAACGGTTTTCATGCTGCCCGGCGCCGCCTACAGCTATCTGAGTTCGCGCCTGGTGAAGGAACTCGCCCGTTTCGGCGGATCGGTGAAAGGCCTCGTCCCGGAAATTGTGGAAGAGCGTTTGCGCGCCAAAGTCGGCTAAAACAGGCAAGCGCCATTCTGAGCGGACGTCACAACCTGTTTCGTCGCGCCGCAGGCGCGTTGGGACGCGCAGTCGAAGAATCTCTCCTTGTGTCAGCTGAGGGGCGCATTCGGAATGCGCGGTCTCACTTGCCGCAAGTTGTCCAATCCAATTTGTCTATCGCGAGCCGCTATCGCTTCTCGCGTTCCTCTCCGGACTGTTCTAAAATTGGCCACTGCATACCAACCTGCAATTCGAGGAAAAGCAAATGGAACCGGCTACAGTTGTGAAAACGGAAGAGACCTATCGGTTCGCAGAACGCGTCAACCGCATCAGCGCATCACCCACCATGGTGGTCTTGCAGGCCGCCGAACAGCTCAAATCCAAGGGCATTGACGTTGCGGATTTCGGCGCGGGCGAGCCGGACTTTCCTACGCCGGAGCACATCAAGCGCGCCGCCATTCAGGCGCTCGACGAAAATCGCACGAAGTACACGCCGGTGCCTGGAGTTCCCGCGCTGAAGCAGGCAATCTGCGCGTGGCACGCCCGCGAATTGAAATCTTCGTTTCAGCCGGCCGAATGCATGGTCAACGTTGGGGGCAAACACACGATTTTCAACGCCGTCTGCTCGCTGATCAATTCCGGGGACGAAGTGGTGATCCCCGCGCCGTTCTGGGTGAGCTATCCGGATATCGTGAAGTACGCGGGCGGCAAGCCCGTAATCGTCAACACGACGGAAGCCGACAATTTCGTGCTGCGCGCCGCCGATCTCGAAAAGGCGATTACGCCGCGCACAAAAATGGTGATCGCCAATTCGCCGAGCAATCCCACTGGCGGCGTGATTCCGCCGGATGAGTTCGAAAAAATTCTCCGCGTCTGCCAGCGCCATGACGTGTGGCTGATGTCCGATGAGTGCTATTCGCACTTCACCTACGGCTCGGCGAAGCCGTTTTCCGTCGCGAGCTTGCCGGAATCGAACGGCAAGATGATTATCATCGGCTCGCTTTCGAAGACGTTTGCGATGACCGGCTGGCGCGTCGGCTACGCTCTCGCTCCGCAGCCGCTGATCGCCACGATGACGAAGCTGCAGAGCCAGTCGACCTCGAATCCGACCTCGATCTCGCAGTACGCGGCCATCGCCGCGATGAAAGGGCCGATGGACTCGGTGCCAACGATGCTCGCTGAATATGCGCGGCGCCGCGAACGTATCGTCGCCGGACTTCGCGCCATTCCTGGCATCACGTGCACGGCCCCCAACGGCGCGTTTTACGTCTTCCCGAATGTTTCGGCTCATTACAACGCGGAAATGCCGAACGATACGGCCGTTGCAAAGCTTCTGCTGGAGCGCGAACATGTCGCCCTGGTTCCCGGAGAGGCGTTCGGCGCGCCCGGATTCGTGCGCATGTCGTACGCCACGTCGATGGATCGCATCGACGAAGGGTTGCGGCGCATGGCGCGGTTCTTTAGCCGCAAATAACGCTTACGCAATTTGATGAAGCCGTGTCCAGCGCGCTTGGAGCCGACGTTCAGTCCGCGGCCTTGGGGCACCGGCTCGCTCGCGCCATTTTTTCCCGAAATGTCGAATCTAGCTGAGCCGATTGGCGAAGCCTGGATGACGGGACCTGAGTCCAAATTCGCCAACGGCCCGTTCGCCGGCCAAACTCTCGCAGCAGCGTGGCCCAAAATGCCCGTCGAATGGCGCGGGATCTCAAGTTCAGCCGCAGAGTTTCCGTTACTGGTGAAATTCATTTTCACGGAAGAAAAACTCTCCATCCAAGTTCATCCCGATGACGATTATGCTTCGCTCCACGAACAATCCGCTGGAGGCCGCGGCAAAACCGAAATGTGGTACGCGGTTCATGCCAGGCCCGGTGCGGAAGTGCTCGTCGGCCTGAAACCCGACGTGACGCGCGACGCATTCGAGCGCGCCATCAAAGATGGCACGGCTGAAAATTGCCTTGAACACATACCGGTCGCGACAGGCGATACGATATTCGTTCCAGCGCGCACGGCGCATACGATCGGGGCGGGTTTGATCCTCTGCGAAATCCAGCAGCAATCCGACCTGACCTATCGTGTGTACGACTACAATCGCCGCGATGCGTATGGCCGCGCGCGTGAACTTCACGTCGAAAAGGCATTGGAAGTAATGCGCTACGGGACGCAAAGCGGCGGCAAAACCGCCCAGATCCAGCTCGATCGTGCTGGCGCTCAGGAAACTCATCTCACCGCCTGCAAATATTTCGCGACAGAGCGCTGGGATTTTGAGACAAAGATCGAGCGCGAAACTTCGTCCGCGCATTTCGATCTGCTGATTTTCCTGGAAGGCAGCGGAACAATTCGCTGGGATTCAGAGCACGTTGCGTATGCACCAGCTCAAGTCTGGTTCCTCCCCGCCGATTTGGGTAGATATGAAGTACGTGCGAGCGCGCGTACGTCGCTTCTTCGCAGCTACGTGCCCGTCGGCCTAAGTACGCTCGCCTCGGATCTCATCGCCCGCGGGTTGACGTCGCATAACGTTGAAAGCCTCCTCCATCGTTGAAATGAGAAAAAGATTCGATAAACAAAATGCCCGTGCCGCCTGCGCGGTGCTGCTTGCCGGAGGCCGCGGAACGCGATTTTGGCCGCGCAGCCGTATGCGCACACCGAAGCAATTGTTGAACATCACAGGCGGCGAAACCATGCTCCGCGAAACAGCGAGTCGCCTTGAACCGCTCATTCCAGCAAAGAATATCTGGGTGGTCACAAACAGCGAGCAAGCCGCCGGCGTTCGCCGCGAACTGCGCAAGGTACCGGCCAATCACGTTCTCGCGGAGCCGGTTGGACGCAACACTGCTGCCGCCATCGGTCTTGCGGCAATCCATCTTCAGAAAGAGTATGGCGATGCTGTAATGGCCGTCTTGCCGTCCGACCATTACATTGGCAATCCCGAAAAATATCGCGGCATCGTCCAGGCTGCGCTCGAAATCGCCAGCGAACCGGGCAACCTCGTGGTGCTCGGCATTCCTCCCGTGCATCCTGAGACTGGATTTGGCTATATCGAGCGCGGGGAAATTTCCACTCGCTCACACGGTATCGACGCTTATGAGGTCCGCCGTTTCACGGAAAAGCCTGCGCTTGAGGTCGCCAAGGAATACGTCTCATCTGGAAAATATTTTTGGAACGCCGGAATGTTCTTCTGGCGCGTTTCGACATTCCTTGAAAATCTCGAGCGCTTTCTGCCGGCCACCCATCGTGCGCTTCTTTCTCTCGGCAAGAAAATCGGCACAAGCCGTTACGCTGCCGCTCTCAAGAGGATTTATCCGCGCCTCGAAAATATCTCGATCGATTACGCGATCATGGAACGCGCGACGCGTCCTGAAAGCAAGTCGCGCGTCTCGGTGATTCCCGCGGAAACGGGCTGGAGCGACATCGGCTCCTGGTCCGCAGTCTACGAACTGCTGGCCAAGAATCGCGGCGACAACATTTCGGCGGGCCCTTCGTTCACGCTCGATTCCGCCGGAAATTATTTCTGGAGTCCGAAGAAACTGGTCGCAGCGATTGGCATTCGCGATCTCATCGTCGTCGAAACGGACGATGCGTTGCTGCTTTGCCCGCGCGATCGCGCGCAGGACGTGGGCAAGATCGTGAAGTGGCTCGAGGAGAATCGGCGCAATAAATTGCTCTAGCGTTGGCCCGCCGAACAACGAAAGTCCACACCAACAACCGTTTGAAATCCCTTGCAATTCATGGCAGCTTCGAGGGCGGGCGCAGCAGTCGATGCTAAAGCTCGAAGAAACTTGCGCCGTAAGCTATTGAAAATAAAAGGAGCCGACGCTGTCTAATCGACGCGGTGTCGAAGCTAAGAGAGTCGCCTC
>JASHRM010000243.1 GCA_030037315.1 Candidatus Acidiferrales bacterium | reverse complement strand
TCTCGCTCAGCCCGATTCGATCGCGGCGAGCGAAATTGCCGAATCGAATCGACTCAGCTAAAATTTTCGCTTGAGCAAATTCTCTCCATCCGAATCACTGCTTTCGGGATTGAACGAACGCCAGCGCGAGGCCGTAGTCGCCACGGATGGCCCGGTGCTCGTTCTCGCAGGCGCGGGAACCGGCAAAACGCGTGTGATCACGTATCGCGTGGCCTATCTCATCGAGCTGGGCGTCCCGGCGGGCGCGATTCTCGCCGTTACCTTCACGAATAAGGCTGCGGGCGTGATGAAGGAGCGGATTCAGGATCTGCTGCGCTCCGCAGGACGCGACGCGTCCGACGTTTGGGTCTCCACGTTTCATTCTTTCTGCGCGCGATTATTGCGCCGCGAAGCGCGCCACCTCGGTTTGCCCCGCGACTTCGCGATTTATGACGATGACGATCAGACGTCGGCGGTGAAGCGCGCTCTCGCGCAGCTCGATCTATCCACCGAAGATTATCCGCCGCGCAGCGTACGCGCGCAGATCAGCCACGCGAAAAATCACGGTATCACTCCCGATGAAATGGAAGCGCAAGCCGCGCAAAGTCACGACGAAGGGCGTAAGGACGTGGCGAAAGTCTTTCGCGCTTACAACGACATCTTGCGCAATGCCGCTGCAGTCGATTTCGACGACCTGTTACTAAAAGGCGTCGAACTGCTTCGCAAACATGCTGATGTTCGCGCGGCATGGAGCGACCGCTTCCACTACCTGATGGTCGATGAATTTCAGGACACGAACGCGGCGCAAGAGGAACTGGTGCGGCTGCTCGCCGGCAAGCACCGCAATGTTTGCGTGGTTGGCGACGAAGACCAGTCGATTTACGGCTGGCGGGGCGCGCGCGCAGGCAATTTGAAGCGTTTCACGCTAGATTTTCCGGATGCCAAGCTGATCCGCCTCGAAGAAAACTACCGCTCCACGCAGACGATTCTCGATGCCGCAGCCGCCGTGGTAAAAAACAACTCCGACAGGCTCGGCAAAAATCTCCAGGCGACGCTCGGCTCCGGCGACAAGTTGCAGTTTTACGAAGCGACGGATTCGATGGCCGAAGCTGAATTCGTCTCCGGCGAGATCGCCTCGGCTGTGCGAAACGATTCGGACGCGCGTGTCGCGGTCTTATACCGTACCGGGGCGCAATCGCGATCGTTCGAGGAAAATCTGAGGCGGCTGGGAATTCGTCATCGCGTGGTTGGCGGTTTCAGCTTCTACGAGCGCGCCGAAGTGCGCAATGCACTTGCGTATGTCCGGCTGCTCTTTCATCCCGAAGACGACGTGGCCCTGCTGCGCGTGCTGAATGTGCCGCCGCGCGGAATCGGCGCCGCGACGATCGCGATGCTTGAGACCCGCGCCCGCGAAACCGGCCAATCGCTCTGGCAAGTGATCGGCGACCGGGACCTCTATGCGGGTAAAAAAGCTGCGGGCGCGCTGAATTATTTCCGCCAACTCATCGGGGATTTGCAGCAGGAGCGGGACAATCTGTCGCCGGCGCAGTTGATCGAGCGCGTGCTTCAGCAAACCGGCTATCTAGATTGGGTCGAGCAGCAGGACAATCTTGAGCACACGTCGCGCGCGGAAAACCTGAGGGAACTATCGAATGCAATGTCTGAAGCCGCGCAGCAGGGGCAAACCCTCGAAGACGTGCTCGACAACGCCGCCCTAACCGCGGATTCGGATGAATACGACGAAACGATTCCGGTTTCGTTGATGACGCTTCACAGCGCCAAAGGCCTGGAATTCGACGCCGTATTTTTGGCGGGTCTGGAAGAAGGAATTTTGCCGCACAGCCGCTCGTTCAACACGAATGCCGAAATCGAAGAGGAGCGGCGCCTTTTTTACGTCGGAATGACGCGCGCGAAGAAATCGCTGGTCTTGTCGCGCGCCGTTTACCGCCGGAGTTACGGCGAAGATCGTTTGCGCGCTTCCATCCAGTCGCGATTCCTTGCGGAGATTCCGGCGAACTTAATCGAAGTTGCTGCCGGCTCACAGGCCGAGCCGGGCCAGACGCGCCGCTACGAATATGATCCGGAGTTCTCGCAGGAATATCGCTACCGGCGTTCGCCGCAGGCCGCCTACCCCGGCTATCAAAGAAGCGCAAGGGGGTCGGCGTCGCATTCGTCATCCGCGCGGTCTGCAGGCGAGAAGCGCGGATCGGGCAACAGCAATGCCCGGGATGCGCTCGTGGGCATGCGCGTTCGCCACACGAAGTTCGGCCTCGGCACGATCATCGAAGTCGAGGGCGAGGGCGAGGATCGCCGGCTCACGGTGAGCTTTCAAGACTACGGTCCCAAGAAATTGCTCGAACGCTACGCGAATTTGCAGATCGCGTAGCTTCGGTGCGGCGTCAGACCTGCACGCGTGCGCACTGCATAAGCAAGGAACGATTGGTTGCGCGTAAGCGGCTGCCAAGGTACAGTTTTCTTCGGTCACGCGGGGAAGGTGGCGATTGGATCCACAGCTTTTCCGTACCAAGAGCATTGACCAGCTCATTTCCGACGCAGAAAGACCCGAGAAGCGGCTGAAGAAGTCGCTCGGCTGGCTGAGCCTGACATCGCTTGGCATTGGCGCAGTCATCGGCTCCGGTATTTTCACCGTGATCGGCACGGCGATTGCGGGCGAAAAAATGGAAGCCAGTTCGATCCTGAACGCCCCTCTGCTGGAATACCTGATACATCATTCCGCATCGTTCGGCAGGCCCGGCGCCGGACCTGCGATTGCGATTTCTTTTGTTCTGGTCGGCATCGTTTGCTGCTTTGCGGCGCTTTGTTACGCCGAACTTGCGGCGATGATCCCGATCGCCGGAAGC
>JASHRM010000242.1 GCA_030037315.1 Candidatus Acidiferrales bacterium | reverse complement strand
GGGCCGCGCTTCATAAACCTGGATTTCGCTCTGCATAAGACCACGAAGATCACCGAGCGACTTTCTGCGCAATTCCGCGCGGAGTTTTTCAATCTTCCGAACCGCACGGATTTCGTGGCGCCGAACGCCAGCCTGTTCACCGCAGTGTGTGGAACAGGAGCTTTCGGCTGCGTTCCCGCTGCAGGCGGAGCCGATGGCGGCTCGATCCTTGGAAGCACGTACGGCTACATTGCCGGCACTATCCCGAATAGCCAGAGGGAAATCCAGTTCGCGATTAGGTTGCTCTTCTAAGTGTTTTGGCTAAACGGCCTGTGATTGAGCGCGGTTTTCGGCGGCACCGCCGAAGGCCGCGTCGTACGTCTGATACCACGGTATAGCTTCGCAGTTTTTGTCCCACACATCCTCATTCGTGGTACAAATCCTGACGCGCTACAAATTCTGAAGCATCAGCAGAGGAAATCGATGCCGGCATATGCTGTTTTCATTCGAGAGAAGGTACGCGACAAGTCCGAGCTGGAGATGTATCAGCAAAAGGCAAAGGCGAGCGGCGGGGCACACCCATTGATCCCGCGCGCGGCGTACGGTCGCCAAGAAGTGCTCGAAGGGCCGGCGTGCGAGGGCGTGGTGATCTTGGAGTTTCCGACGTTTGAGGCGGCGAAGGCCTGGTACAACAGCCCTGAATACACCGAGGCGCGGAAACACCGGCACTTGGCTGCAGACTATCGCGCGGTAATCGTGCAGGGCGTGTAAACACCCGCGAACGACCAAGAATTGGCTGCCGGGCTAGGAATCGAACCTAGAGTCTTCTGGTTCAGAGCCAGACGTGTTGCCAATTACACCACCCGGCAGCAGGACCGCCAGTATACCTTATCCCCTCGGGCAGCGGACGGCTTGCCCTTCCAAATGATGGCTATAGTTCGTGACTGCTTCCCGCGCGAAAGCCCACAGCAGTGGAGGGTTGGCGAAACTGGTATAATCCGCCTTCTTTCATGCCAATACAGGCGGGCACTCAGGTCGGTCCCTACGCAGTCCAATCGCAAATCGGCGCGGGCGGAATGGGTGAGGTCTATCGCGCGCGCGATACGCGGCTTGGGCGTGAGGTGGCTCTAAAAATCCTTCCGCAGTCGTTTGCGCGGGATCCAGATCGTCTACGCCGCTTCGAGCAGGAAGCGCAAACAGTGGCGGCGCTCAATCATCCGAATATTGTTGCGATTTTTGACGTTGGCGAGTCGAACGGCACGCCGTTTCTCGTTTCGGAGTTGCTCGAGGGCGAAAGCCTGCGCGCGGCTCTCGATAGCGGGCCGCTGTCGCAGCGCAAAGTGATCGACTATGCCGTGCAGCTTGCAAACGGCTTGGCGGCCGCTCACGACAAGGGAATCGTTCATCGCGATCTAAAGCCAGACAACATTTTTATATGCCGGGATGGCCGCGTGAAGATTTTGGATTTCGGCATCGCCAAGCTTGCCGCGAAGGGTGTGGAGTCGGATGGCGCCACTCTCACCAGTGCGCAAACCTTGGCGGGCACGGTCGTTGGTACGGCGAGCTACATGGCGCCGGAACAGGTGCGAGGCGGAGCGGTGGATGCCCGCACCGACATGTTCGCATTTGGCGCGGTGCTTTACGAAATGGTATCGCGCAAGCGCGCGTTTCAGCGAAATACGACTGCCGAGACGATGACGGCGATCCTCAACGAGGATCCGCCTGAGTTTCCGGAGATACAGCCGCCGATCAGTCCTGCAATGGAACGCATCATTCGGCGATGCCTTGAAAAGGATCCAGAGAGACGATTTCAGTCGGCGAAGGATTTAGCATTCGGCCTTGACGCGCTGTCGCACATAACAACAGGAAGCCACTCGGCTGCGCATCCTACGATAGGAAGCGGACGACCGCGGCCGCGAGGAAGATTGATCGTGATCGCGGGCGCGGTTGTTCTGATTGCGGCAGCGTTTGCGGCGGGCTGGTGGGTGGCGCATGCGGGAGCGGCGAATGCGCCACCGAAGTT
The DNA here is from genome assembly GCA_030037315.1 of Candidatus Acidiferrales bacterium. Classification (GTDB taxonomy): domain Bacteria; phylum Acidobacteriota; class Terriglobia; order Acidiferrales; family UBA7541; genus Palsa-295. The sequence goes on along the minus strand of JASHRM010000242.1, from coordinate 12,888 downwards.
CGAGCAGATCACTTTTCGGACGGGCTACGTTGGAAATGCACGCTTCGCCCCGGATGGAAGCGTGGTTTACGACGCAATCTGGGACGACGGCGTGCCAGGGTTATACCTTTCGCGGCCCGGTGACAATGGCAGCACGGAGACGGACCTGAAGAATGCCGAACTGCTTGCCATTTCAAAGAATGGAGAATTGGCAGTTAGCCTGAACAGTAAGAAGTTGAGCGGATACGCGCATTTCGGCACGCTAGCTCGCGCTCCCATGAGCGGCGGAGCGCCAAGGGAAGTGTTGGATAACGTGCAAGACGCGGACTGGGCGCCGGACGGAGAAAGTATGGCGGTGGTGCGGTTCGTGCCGGAATCGTCGCATTGGCGGCTTGAATATCCGATCGGAAAAGTCCTATTCGACAGTATCAATTGGATCAGCCAGCCCAAGATTTCACCAGACGGAAAATCAATCGCATTCGCCGACCACGAAAATCCGATCGGCGACGACCAGGGGTCGATTGCAGTGATCGGGCCGGATGGGCATGAAAAGAAGCTTTCGTCTGGCTGGTCTTCGATTGAAGGAGTCGAATGGTCACCATCCGGAGATGAGGTATGGTTTTCGGCGTCCGATAGCGGAGCAGCAGATAATCTGCGCGGGGTGTCGTTGAACGGCAAATTGCGGGACATTGCCAATGTGCCGGGCGGCATGTGGCTACAGGATGTAAAGAATGATTCGCTGCTCATGGTGGTCCAACATGAGCGAGTGAATATTCGCGGCCTCGCACCCGGCGAGAAACAAGAGCGCGAACTCGGCTGGCTGGGCTGGTCGGAATTGAGGGATGTCAGCCCCGACGGGAAAGAGATTCTTTTCGAAGAAGAAGCCGAAGGTGGCGGACCGAACTACACAGTTTTTCTACGCGGCACAGACGGCTCAGCGCCGGTGCGAATCGGTCAAGGAATGGCCGAAGCCATCTCGCCGGATAACAAGTGGGTGATCACTAAACCGCTGAAGGTGGGGAATCTAACACTTGTTCCCACCGGGCCAGGCGAATCGCGACAACTCACCCACGACAATATCAGCTACTCTCGCGTTCGTTTTTTCCCCGATGGCAGGCGATTGCTCGCGGTCGGAATCGAAAATGGTCACGGGGTGCGCGATTACGTAATCGACGTGAGCACGGGCACGCCGAAGCCGGTGACGCCCGAGGGGATCGCTGGCGCTCTGCTTTCTCCGGACGGACACCAGGTGGCGGTCACCGGTCCGGATGGTCATCTGGGCGTTTGGACGTTCGACAACAATTCGATGCGCGCGATTCCGGGTCTCGACTCGAGATACTACGCGTCCGGATGGACGCCCGATGGAAAATCTCTCTATGTAGCGGAGTCTAAACCGCTTGCTGCCAAGGTATATAGAGCAAACATTGAAACCGGCAAACTGGACTTTTGGAAGGAATTTGGCACGGACCTCCATAATCTAAGGGGAGTCAGTTCGCCTAGATTTTCAGCCAAGGGTGACGCATACGCTTACATTTATTCGCAAATCGTATCGGAAGCATACGTGGTGAGGGGAATAAAGTAGCCCGCTAGAGTAACCTGCGATGGGAACGGCTATTCATCCATGATTCATAAGGCCGCAGTTTGATCATTGTGCTGCCAGCGCGAAGTTCCTTCATGAAGTCGCGTTCATCGATTGCGGGTACGCCGAGACCCGCGGCAGCGCCGTGTGCTTCCAGACGGATTCCCACGTCCGCTGCTTGAACGCGCGGCCTGCCTGCCAGGAAATCGCCGAATGCGACGGCTTCCGTTACGCTCAGCCTGGAATGCGGATCGGCGTTGAGTTTCTTGATCCTTTCTGCCAGCGAAGAGAGCGCATGCTTTACTTTTCCCGAGGTGAATCGCGGAGTGATCGAACCGGAGAGCGATTCTCCATTCAGGGTGGTGAGCCAGGAACTTTCCGCGTCTGCAGATTTCTTGACGTAGCCCTGTAGTTCCAGGATTACGAGAACCTGTTTTGCAGTAGCCGCAGTAATCTTGAGCGAGCTGGCCATGTCTCGATCAGTCCAGCTGATCGCTCCTCGCGTTTCCTTGAGGAAGCTCAGGACCTCTGCGAGAGGCAAACCTGGCATCTCGAGGGAAGGCGAGTGTTTTCGGGCAACGGATACCGAAGGGAGCTTTAGCTGCTTCGCATGGGCGCGCGACTGGCGTTTCCGATTCTTCATAGGAAGTTCCCCTAGCTTAGTCAATTAGGGCAAGTGCAACGCAAGATCTGCTAAGTGAAGCATATGACGCGCAAAAGAAAGCAATTTACCGAAGTACCTCTCAGCTTTCTATCTGCAGGCGTCTAAATGGATTCCTGTATTGTTCCGCCTTGGTCCCTCACTTAAGGTAAAGGTGAAGCTGCATAACCCTAACCCCTGGAGCCTGCCTATGCCAGACACAAGTTCCAGCGTAATCGTCGCTTCGTCGGATATCGAACAGCGGCATGCCCTTGCCAGAATTCTAGAAAACCTGGGATACGAAACAACATACGTTTCTCGCGTCAGTGAATGCGGTGAGCTAATGCGCAGCCGGGCGTTTGCGCTCGTCTTTTGCGACTTATATCTCGAAGACGGCAGCTACCGAAACATTTGCGATCTAGCGAACTCGTTTAACGAAGATCCACGCGTGGTGCTCAGTGCCGCTTCGCGCGACGAATTTGACCGCCGCGAAATGCCTCGCGGAATGCTGGGGATCGTCAAGACTCCTTATCGGTCGACAGAAGTGGAATGGATGTTGATTCAGTCGAAGCGAAACCGAATGAAACGTGACGCTGGAAAAGACGGTTCATCCGCGCTCTCCTTGTCGCGGATACGCGAAACCGCTGCATACCGACACGCAAGCTGAAAGGGCTCGCGAGCTGGTGCCGCGAGCGATGACCAATCAAGCCGGTTTCGCCTGAGATTCTCGCACGTAGGTGTCCTTGGCGGCTTGCGCGGCTGATGTAACGGCGCTTTTTTGACGGTTGACAAGTTCTCGTCCGCGGCCAGCTAGATCATTGGCGGTGTCACGTGATTCATTTGCTCGATCCTCCACGAATCGGCGGCCACGTTCGGCCCTCTGGCCGAGCGCTTGACGCGTCTCTTCACCGCTGCGAGGCGCACACAGCATTGCCACGGCAGCTCCAACTCCGAGGCCAATCACAAACGAAGTGACTTTCACGGTTCACCTCCGGGCACAGGCTGGCGCGAAGGATTCGAGCGACCGATGAGGGACACCTGTAGAAATGGTGTTCGCGAGATGTAGTACTCAGCTAATATTGCCTCAGATTGGCACCTAATTTAGGCGAAACGGCATCGATTTGATTAGAGCATGGGAGGCTGATGACATGGGCGGTTTCGCCGGCGCGCCTAGATTGTCGATTTGCCAATTCGCAAGACAGATTCTTTCTTTGTCGTTGTCAGTGGTTTTAGTCTTTGTTCTCGCGCCCATTCACTTAGCGCAGGCGCAGAACCAAGAGCCACCGCCTCCGCCTCCGCAATCAGCACCACCCTCATACGCAACCCAAACTCCTGAGCAACTGGACCAACTCGTAGCGCCGATCGCGTTGTATCCAGACTCGCTGGTCGCACAAATCTTGGCGGCGTCCACATTCCCAGAGCAGGTGGTTGAGGCGGATCGTTGGGTTCAAGCGCATCCAGGTTTGACGGGCGATGCTCTGGGGCGCGCGGTCGATCAAGAACCCTGGGACCCAAGCGTGAAAGCGCTGACCGCGTTTCCGGCAGTTCTGGGCAATATGGACAAGAATATTTCGTGGACTTCATCGCTCGGTGACGCCTACTACAACCAGCAGCAGGATGTTATGAACGCGATTCAGACGATGCGTCAGCGTGCTCAACAAGACGGGAATCTGAAGAGCACGTCGCAGCAAACGGTTACCGACGACAACGGCTACATCGAAATCGCCCCCGCAAACCCTGATGTCGTCTACGTGCCTGCGTATGATCCCTGGCTGATTTACGGGCCCGGCATTGTTCCGTGGCCTGGATGGTACGACTATCCCGGGATTTGGTTTGGAGGCCCGTATCTGTCGTTTGGAATCGGTTTCGGGATCGGATGGTTCGGAGGGTTTGGCTGGGGCTGGGGCCACTGGGGATTTGATTGGTATCACCATTATCCGATTTTCAATCACGCGCGATATTTTTCCGGCAGCCGTACTTTTTACAATCGCGATTATTTCTATCGCGGCGGGCGAGGATTCGCTGGGAGCCGCGGATTCTTCAATCGGGGTACTGCGGCGCGCCCCTTTGAAGGGGATCGTTCCGCAGCGCGAGGGTTCGGCGCGGCACGCGGCGAAAGCGGAATGCGATCTGGTGCATTCAGCCACTATGACCATGGCGGCGAATCGAGAACCTATTCCGCTCGCGGAGCCAGGAGCTTTGGCGGTGGTGGGTTTCACGGCGGCGGAGGATTCCATGGTGGAGGGCACGCGGGAGGTCGCCGCTAGATTCAGTAAGCGGATTGCAATGGGTCGCATGTTTTAGGAGAGCAGATATGCGGGCAAGTGAGCCAGTCTCGGCGAAATCGCTGTGTGCGTTTCTTGTAAAGTTCGGCGTTTTGCTGGCGCTGCTGACGACAACACTTTGGGTGCAGTCGGCGCGCGCTCAGGAATCGGGGCAGAAAAAGTTTTCGTCTGCCGAGGAGGCCAGCCAAGCCCTTGTTGCAGCCTCGCAACACAACGACGAAACTGCGCTGATCGCCATTCTTGGGTCTGACGCGAAAGAGATCGTCTCTTCAGGTGATCCCGCCGAGGATGCGCAGAATCGCGAGAATTTTGTCCGGCGCTACCAGCAAATGCACCGATTAGTGAAGGAGCCGGACGGCACCACGACACTTTACGTGGGTGCCGAAAATTGGCCGATGCCCATACCCTTGGTCGATAAGAACGGTTCCTGGTATTTCGACACAGCGGCCGGCAAACGAGAGATCCTCTATAGGCGCGTCGGGCGTAATGAAATTTCGGCAATCCACATCTGCGAGGAACTTGTGGCTGCGCAGAGGGAGTATCACTCCGCGCACAACGGTAGATATGCGGAGAAAATGGTTAGCGGCAATGGCGAGCAGGACGGTCTTTATTGGAAAACGGCCCAAGGGCAGCCGCAAAGCCCGATTGGGCCCCTGGTAGCCTTCGCGGGAGATTACGGTTCGACAAACGATCAGGCCGAACGCGCACCTTATCGCGGTTACTACTTTCGCATTTTGACAGCACAGGGCGCGAAAGCTCCTGGCGGCGCAAAGGATTACGTCTCGGATGGAAAAATGACGGGCGGATTCGCCTTCATCGCGTATCCGGCGGAATACAGGTCCTCTGGCGTGATGACGTTCATCGTGGGCGAGGACGGAGCGGTTTATCGCGAAGATTTGGGCCACGATACGGAAGCGATTGCCAAGGCGATGAAAGAATACAATCCGGATTCCACGTGGAAGAAAGACGAAGACCAACAAGAAGAAACTGCGCAGCAGCAAGCGCACTAAACAATCGCCCGCTCTAGCCGCGTCCCTTCCAATCTCAAGCCATAGCCGTATTAAGTCTGACTAACGCGACGATGTCGTGGGCCTGCGAGCGCAGGTTGACCAGGGGTGGTTCGCTCGCCGCAGATAGCGGATTGTGATATCGTCCCGCAGCAAACTTTCCCAACATGATCCTGGAGTAGTTCATGAAGAAAATTCTGATCATTCTCGGTGCGATCGTAGTGGTGTTGATTGTGATTGTTTTGCTGCTGCCGGTGTTCGTCAACGCCAACCGTTTTCGACCGGAGCTCGAGAGCAAGCTGACGACCGCTCTCGGCCGTAACGTGAACATCGGAAATATCGAGCTATCGATTCTTTCCGGTGGAGTGAAAGTGGATAACCTCGAAATTGCGGACGATCCGGCCTTCGGCCATGCACCTTTTCTGCAGGCGAAGGAATTGACCGTCGGAGCCGCACTGATGCCGCTGATTTTTTCTGGGCGGATCGAAGTCCATTCCTTTACGATCAGCGATCCTCAGGTGTCGCTTGTACGATCCTCTTCGGGTGCGTGGAACTTCTCGACGCTTGGGTCAGCCAAGGCGCAGTCAAATACCCCCAGCAATTCGATGGCGGAAAATCTCGCGATCGAAGAACTAAAGATCAGCAACGGCACGATTACGATTGGCACAAGCGACGGCCGCGGCAAGCCTCACGTTTATGAGGGTGTGTACCTCGATGCATCGGACGTTTCTTACTCTTCGCAATTTCCATTCAAACTTTCGCTGAAAACTCCGGACGGTGGAACCGCAAGAATCGAAGGCAAAGTCGGGCCGATCGATGCGAATGACGCGGCGCTTTCGCCTCTGAATGCGACGATTAGCCTCGACAACCTGAATCTTGCCTCGACAGGATTTGTCGATTCGGCCGCTGGACCATCGGGCTTCTTGAATCTGAATGCAACTGTTTCATCGGATGGGCGTGAGGCCACATTGAAAGGGAGCCTGAAGGCAAGCAAGTTGAAGATGGCTGCCGGAGGATCGCCGGCTACAGTGCCTGTGAACGTCGATTACGAAACGGTTTACGATTTGACTCATCAAAACGGGACGCTCAAGCAGGCCGATGTTCACATTGGCGGCGCTGTCTCGCATTTAGAGGGGAAGTACGATGTGGGCGGCGCGACAGCGGTAGTCCATTTAAAGCTCGATGGGCAGGAAATGCCGGTCGCCGATCTTGGAGGAGTGTTGCCGGCCGCGGGCATCGCTTTGCCGCCAGGGGCTTCGCTAAAGCGTGGCAGCCTTGATCTTGCGCTCGCGGTGACCGGGCCCACGGACAAACTTGTGATTGCAGGGCCTGTTAATCTCTCGGATGGAGTGATCTCAGGATTCAATTTGAAAGTAAAGCTAGGCGCGCTTGGTCCGTTCGCGGGATTGGGCGGCGGGAACGGATCGGATACTGACATCCAGAAATTTCATGCGGATATTCACGTCGATCCAGCCGGAACGAATGCCGACAACTTGGACGTTGTCATTCCGTCGATCGGAACGGTGACCGGCAAAGGTACCGTGAGTCCGAGTGGTCAACTGGATTTCAAAATGGTCGCGAAACTCGAAGCCAAAAGTGCAGTAGGCGTAATGACGACCGGGCTCGGGACGATTGAGGGCGGCGGTAAGAACAATGGAGTCCCTTTCAGGGTTATCGGAACAACGAAAGATCCGATATTCCTGCCTGACGTGGCGGGTATGGCAGGGGGCATGGCCAAGGGCGTCGTAAGTGCCCCGAAGAACGCCGCCGGCGCGGCCACTGGGCTCGTCGGGGGATTATTCGGCAAAAAGAAGAAGCAGTGAGATTGGTTGTCGTCACCTACGCGGCGGATGCCGGAGGACTTGAGCGGGACAGGGCGTTTTCGGCGCCACCAAAAAGAGCGCGGAGGGCACGAATGACCAAGCGAATCATTATGACAATGATCGCGAGCGCGACAATGGTGATTGCAGCAGCTGCATAAGGGTGCTTTGTAGCCAGCCACGTTAGGAAGATAACGATCCCATCTTCACCAAGGCTCAGGGCGGCGTTCGACAGCGGTTCGGGCGAGGGCGTTACTGCGGTTCGCGCGGCCATTTTTCCGCCGTGTGCTGCAAACGCGATCAATCCGCCAATCAGCGTGGCGCCAAGCCGCTCCCATTCCGGCAAAGCAGCCGTCGCTTCGTAGGCGATCAGTGCCGCGACGGGTACGCGGACAAACGTGTGAGCGGCATTCCACAGCAGATCGAAAACAGGAATTTTGTCGCCGATGAACTCCACGAGAAAAAGCGCGCAGCAAATGCCTATCACATACCAATTTGTTACAAGGTGGAGCGATGGCGGCAGCGAGAGCATGTTTCCTCGCGCAAGAAAGCCAAGCATCGCAACGGTAGCGTAGACGTTTAGTCCCGCGGAGAAGCAAATTACGATGAGGATTGCGGAGAGGTCCGCCCCTGTCGGAACTGCGGGAGAAATCAAACGAAGCAGCATATTAGCGACGGTAGTGCGTGACCGATCTTGCGCTAATTCATTTGCAGCGTCAAATTCGGAGCGGATCACGTCCGCCATCAGAACGATCGCAGCGAATTAAAGCATTTGGCGCAAGACGTATTGCAGGATGCCGCCGTGCTGATAGTAAGCAACCTCGAACGGCGTATCGATGCGGGCAATCGCGGTAAAATTCTTCTCTTTGCCGGCGGCATCGCGCGCGCGAACTTTAATCTTCTTGCGCGGCTCGAATTTCTCGGCGAGGCCCTCAAAAACAAAGATTTCCAGGCCCGTAAGTCCGAGCGATTTGGGAGTCTCTCCAGGCAGAAATTCCAGCGGAAGCACTCCCATGCCGACCAGGTTGCTGCGGTGAATGCGCTCGAAGCTTTCGGCGAGCACAGCGCGCACCCCGAGCAGAATCGTGCCTTTGGCGGCCCAATCGCGTGACGATCCGGAGCCGTATTCTTTCCCAGCGATGATCAGAAGTGGAACGCCCTCGTCGCGGTATTTCATCGCGGCATCGTAAATCGTCAGCTGTTCGTCGCCGGGCTGATGGACGGTCCAGCCACCTTCGGTGCCGGGTGCGAGCTGATTGCGCAGGCGAATATTTGCGAATGTGCCGCGCATCATCACTTCATGATTGCCGCGGCGAGCACCGTAAGAGTTGAAGTCTTTGGGCTGCACTCCGTGCGCGATCAGATATTTTCCCGCGGGGCTCTCGGGTTGGATCGAGCCAGCCGGCGAAATGTGGTCGGTTGTGATGCTGTCACCGAGCATCGCGAGTACGCGAAGTCCGCTTAAGTCGGAAATGATGCCGGCCTTTACCTTCATCCCTTTGAAATACGGAGGGTTCTTGATGTAAGTCGATTTTTCGTCCCAAGCGTAGAGATCGCCTTCTGGAATCGGCAGCGCGCGCCATTGATCGTCACCGGTGAAGACGTCTGCGTATTCCCGCCGAAACATTTCGCTTGAGACGGAGCTGCGAATCGTCGATTCGACTTCTTGTGGCGTCGGCCAAATTTCGCGCAGATAAACGGGTTTCCCGGATTTATCGCTGCCGATCGGCTCGTTGACGATATCGAAATCCATGCGTCCGGCAAGGGCGTAAGCAACTACAAGCGGTGGCGACGCGAGATAATTGGCGCGGCAGAGCGGATTGATGCGCCCCTCAAAATTGCGATTGCCACTGAGGACCGAAACCGCCACAAGATTGTGGTCCTTTATGGCTTTGCCGATCGGCTCCGCCAGCGGTCCGCTGTTGCCGATGCAAGTGGTGCAGCCGTAGCCCACAAGGTTGAAGCGCAACCGATCGAGATAGGGCCACAGGCCGGCCTTTTCGATGTAATCGGAGACCACTTTGGAGCCGGGGGCGAAACTCGTCTTTACCCAAGGCTTTGAAGTCAGTCCACGCTCGACGGCTTTTTTCGCTAGCAGGCCTGCACCGAGCATCAGAGACGGATTCGAAGTGTTGGTGCAGCTCGTGATCGCGGCGATCACGACCGAACCGTCAGAAAGCTCGAAACCGTCGCCATTATTTTGAACGTAGGTATGTCGGGGCGCGTCGGTGAGAGATTTTTCGAAGGCTACCTTCGCCTGAGTCAGCGGAACGCTATCTTGCGGACGTTTCGGACCGGCCATCGTCGGCACAACCTGCGCGAGATCGAGGTCGAGAGTGTCGGAGAAGACCGGATCGGGCGTTTGATCGGTGCGGAAAAGTTCTTGCTCTTTCGTGTACGCCTCGACAAGCTGGACTTGTTCCTCGCTGCGGGCAGTGAAACGAAGATACGCGAGCGTTTCGGAATCGACCGGGAAAAATCCCATCGTCGCGCCGTATTCGGGCGCCATGTTGGCAATGGTGGCGCGGTCTGGAAGCGTGAGACTCGAAAGCCCTGTGCCGTAAAATTCGACAAATTTTCCGACCACGCCCTTTTTGCGCAGCATCTGCGTGACGGTGAGGACAAGATCGGTTGCAGTAGCGCCTTCGGGCAATCGCCCGTGTAGCTTGAAGCCGACAACAGGCGGAATCAGCATCGAGAGTGGCTGGCCGAGCATCGCGGCTTCTGCTTCAATGCCGCCGACGCCCCAACCGAAAACGCCGAGGCCATTGACCATCGTTGTGTGCGAATCCGTGCCGACCAGGGAATCGGGAAAAGCGGCCCACGTGCCGTTGATTTTCTGGCAGAAAACTACGCGCGAAAGATATTCAAGATTGACCTGGTGGCAAATACCGGTATCCGGCGGCACGACCTTAAAATTCTGAAAACCTTTTTGTCCCCAGCGCAGAAACGCATAGCGCTCGATATTGCGCTGCATTTCGAGTTCGGCGTTGAAGGAGAAAGCGTTTGCGACACCGAATTTATCGACCTGTACAGAATGATCGATTACCAGCTCAGCGGGCAGCAGCGGATTGATTTTCTTCGGGTCCCCGCCGAGATTTTTGATCGCGTCGCGCATGGCGGCGAGGTCCACAACTGCGGGGACGCCCGTGAAGTCCTGCAGCAGCACGCGCGCAGGCATAAACGAAACTTCTTTCTCGGTAGCACCGCAAGCGGCGTCGGGATTCCAGCTTGCAAGCGCGCGAATATCGTCAGCATGAACGAAGCGGCCATCCTCGTGGCGCAAAAGGTTTTCGAGCAGTACTTTCAGCGAAAAGGGAAGTCGCGCAACGTTGCCGATCCCAGCGCGTGGAAGCGTGTCCAAGCGATGAATCTCAAATGAATCGGCGCCGACGCGGAGCGTGGCGCGCGTGGAGAAAGAGTTTTTCGAGGTTTCGCTCATGCGAGAAGCGGATCTCCTTTTGGAAGCATTTTCATTCTAACGCATACCCCTAAAGGATTGCAGCGGAAGGAATTTGATGCTGCTCTACTGGCCCGAATGGACGAAACCTTTTTGGCGTCGCCGCTATTTACCAATCGCTAAGATTCACGAAACCACAACGGCGGGCGTCCGTCTTATGGGCAGGGCCCGATCAATCGCAGCGGGAGGGTTCTAATGGAGATTCGCCGACGAGTTTTGAAGCTGCCAGCAATTTTTCTTACTCTTTTCGTCCTCGGAATCTCAACTAGCGGAAATACTCAAAAACCGGCTCCGGCAGGCGATACACAGCTGGTGCGCCTGAGCTACGTCGAAGGCGACGTTCGATTTAATCGCGGCGATGGCGATGGGCCGGATCTAAAAAAGCCTTGGGAACAAGCGGCGGTGAATCTTCCGATCGAGCTGGGCTACGCGCTCTCGACCGGCGATGGAAAAGCAGAAGTTGAGTTCGAAGATGGTTCGATGATCTACGTGGCGCCGAACTCCGTCGTTTTGTTCACCCAACTCTCGGAGTTCGGATGTTCCCAGTGCGCGATCCTTGACCTCGTAACGGGCACGATCACAGCAAATTTGACCTTGAGTGCTGGCGGAAAGTTTGTCGTCGAGATGCCGACTGGCCGCTATACGGCTGCGTATCCAGAGAACTCGTATGTGAGGATCGATAGCTATGTCGACGGATTTTCGTTCACGCCGCAGGCCCCAGACGGTTCGAAAGTCTCGCAGAATGGCGCTGAGGACATTCAACTGAACCAGGGCCAGACCATCAATTTCGAGGTCGACAAGCCAGTAAGCATTGAGGGCGCGGGGCAATCCCCCGGCTCGAACGACTGGGATCCTTGGGTTGCGGGCCGAGTATCTGACCGGGCAGCGACAACGCAGGCGGCGCTCAAAGCTTCCGGGCTCACAACGCCGATTCCGGGCCTGGCGGATTTGTATTCAAGCGGGACGTTTTCGCCATGTGCTCCCTATGGAACCTGCTGGGATCCTAAGGAACCTGAGTCAGTTGACGCAAACGCTGTACAAAGTTTTCCTTCCTCCAATACTCCAGCAGCCTCTAACGGATCGCCTCAAGCTCCAACAGCGCCGGTGTCGCAAAGCACCACACAGACCTCCCAACCAGCTCCTCCGGGAACAACGGCTGCCCCATTTACTCCGGTGGATGTTCCTTACTTGACGTGGTGGGCAGGATGTCCGTACCCGTCTTGGGCGATTACGAAGGCCAAGGCAAAGACGCCGCAAGAATACGAACGGCTATTGAAACTTTACCAGGACCAACTGGTAAGACTCCGCCAAGGAAGCCTCGCGTGGCTGTGGCCAGCCTGTCACTACGGAAGATGGGTTTTTCGCGAGGGCGGCGAGGGCAATTTCCATTACGTTTTAAAGCGCAAGCACAGGAACAAGAAACATCACTATCCGGTGCATTGGATGAAACAGGGCAATCAGACCGGATTCGTGCCGAAGCATCCGCTCGACGTGAGCGGGAAGCCGCCGGTGAACTTGAAGCACGGCATTTTCATCCCGCCGACGAAGCCCGGCGGCTCAGTCGAGCAAATAGCTTACGATCCGAAGACGAAGATTCAAATGCTCGCCATTCCGCCAAAGGAATTTCGTGAGGACGCTGTCGAAAAGATGCCGGTTGCAACCGCGCCGGAAATTCTTGGGCGAAGAATGGAACTTCCGGGCGATCCGATGGCGCTACTCACTGCGAAAACCGCGTCGAAGATCACCTATGACTACGGCTCGCGAAGATTTGTTGAGAGAGGGACAACGGCGACTGGTAAAGAGACGAAGGCCGTAGCAGTGGCCATGCTGAACCCGCATGGGGGATTTGCGTCTTCTTCGTCTTCCACGAGACGGGGGCCGGTGTTCGGCAGCGGATCTGGAAGTGGGCCGCGAGGCTCAGGCGGGTCATCAGGCTCCAGGAGTTCGGGTGGCAGTAGAAGTGGACAGAGCGGCGGAGGAAGAACCAGTGGTGGCGGAGGGTATTCCGGAGGTGGGCGCAGTAGCGGCGGAGGAGGGTTCAGTGGAGGTGGTGGCGGCGGTGGTGGCGGCGGCGGCGGCGGCGGACACTCTGGTGGGGGCGGCGGAGGCGGTGGGCGT
>JASHRM010000241.1 GCA_030037315.1 Candidatus Acidiferrales bacterium | reverse complement strand
GCTCGCCGAACAGTCTCCGATTCGGTTGCTCACAAACGATCGCGGGCGCTTTTCTACCGCAGCGCTTCCGTCTGGCAGTTACTCGATTCAAGTAACCCTGGCGGGTTTCTTGCCCGTCATGCAGGATCATGTGCAAGTCGACGCGCAACATCCTACCTTGCTTGAAATCGTCCTTGGCTCGATGTTCTCTTCGTTTGAGAAGCTTCGGCGCGTACCAAATCAGACGATCGCTTCCGACGATTGGACCTGGGTCCTGCGCTCGGCGGCAGCAGATCGCACCGTTTTGCGCTGGCAGGACGATATTCCCGCCGTGCAATCGACGGCGGACAGCGGTCAGTCTCAGAACCTCCGCGCTCGGTTCGACGTAACCTCCGGCGCCGATCATCCCGGCTCGGTTGCCGATCTCGCGGATTCCCCAAGCACCGATTTCGTTTACGATTTGGGACTCGGGAGCAGCCAACTCTTGATGGCGGGCCAATACAGCTATGAAGATGGGTCTTCGGCGGGCGGTTTGGCTGCCGAGTGGATGCCTTCTGGCGATGCGGCAACCGGACCTGTCACTACGCTGCTCGTTCGAGAATCACAGCTTGGCCCTTACGGGCCGACTTTTCGCGGCTTGCGCCTGTCCCACGACAATGAGCTACAGTTGGGCGACTCCGTTAGCATCCGTTACGGAGCCGAATATCTGATGGCAGGGTTTAACGGCACCACGTCAGCTCTTCGTCCTCGCGGTGAAGTGGCGATTCGCATGGGAGATGGTTGGGAAGCTTCCATGATTGTCGCGACGGATCCGTGGCACGGTCCGGCGCAGTCGGGTGAAGCGATGGATTCGGCGCTCGATACGCTGGACGCCTTCCCCACTCTGTTGTTGCGAAAAGATCGGCCTGTGCTCGCGAACGGCTTGCACGAAGAGCTTGCCGTTGAGCGCACCCTTGGCTCGCGCGCGGACATTACTGCCTCCGTGTTTCATGACCTTTCGACACACACCGCGGTGATCGGACGCGGAGCATCGACTGACCCGGAAGTGCTTCAGGACTATTTCTCCGAAGCTTTTGCGTACGATGGGGGCGCCACAAACTCGATGGGCACGCGCGTCGCCTATCGTGAAAAAATCACCGAAAATGTGCGCGCGGCGATTATTTATGCATACGCCGGTGCCCTTGCGCCGGACCAAAATGCCGCCGCGACCGACTTGCGCGAACAGCTTGCCACGCGGTATCGGCAGAGCGTCGCTGGAGAAGTTTCCGCCACGATTCCGCGCTCTCGCACCAAATTTACAACCAGCTATAAGTGGCTCAATGGCGCGGTTGTCTCCCACCAGGATCCATACGGCGAGGCTTCTTATGGTTTGGACCCGTACCTCAGTATGGAAATCCGGCAACCACTGCCGAGCTTTTTCCCGTGCCGCATGGAAGTTCAGGCGAACGTGGGCAATCTTTTGGCTCAGGGCTACGTCCCGATTTCGACCGCCGACGGCAACTTGGTCCTGGTTCCCTCCTACCGTTACTTCAAGGGCGGGTTGAGCCTGCAGTTCTAGAGGGACCAGCTATATTGGATTTGGGAACGTGCCTTCCACAAACGGGATCCCTCCACGAGTCAACCTGAATCTAACTAGCAACATCCTTAGAATGAGTTATTTATGCGGCGCACAATCAATGATTCGCTGGAACCCTGCTTGCTAGCGTAAAATGTCAAATCCGGGGCCACGGGTGGGCCCCTACATGAACCAGCAGTTGCGAATTCGGTTGGGGGCGGTGATTCTGGCGTTTTTGACGCTGGCCGCCGTCGTTTTCTTTTTTCTCAATTTTCGACAAAGCTCCCGCTTTGTATTGCCCACCGACGGTGTCACGTGGATGGACACGCCGCAGGGAATTGTGGCGTGGCACGTGATTCCCGGCGAGCCGGCGGATCGATCCGGGATCAGGCAGGGCGACTACCTTCGAAGCATCGAAGGATCGGAAGTCCGCCGTGCGACGGACGTAACAAAAATCCTGTGGCACGCCGGCCCTTGGGTTGAACTTAAATACGGAATCTCACGCGACGGCGAATCGATCCAAACGCCTGTCATTCCGGTACCGGAGGAAAGATCCTCATCACTGGACAATTATCTCCGGGTAACCGCGCTTCTCTATCTCTTCATCGGCCTTTTTATTTTCGTCCGCCGTTGGAACGCGCCTCGCGCGATTCACTTCTACATCTTCTGCTTGGTTTCTTTCATTCTTTACAGCTTTCACTACACGGGCAAACTCAATTCGTTCGATTGGATCGTTTACTGGAGTAACGTTGTCGCCCTTTTGCTCCAACCGGCTCTTCTGGTTCATTTTGCGATGGTCTTTCCGGAACGGCGCGGCCGCCTATGGCCCAAACTCTTTCTGGTATATGCGATTCCGGCCGCTCTACTTTGTTTGCACGGCTTCATCGCCACTGGCAATCTGGATTTCCTGCCGTCGATCACCAGCCAGCGATTCCTCGATCAAATCGAATACTTGGTTCTCGGCGCTTATTTCCTCACGGCGGCCGGAATTTTCTTGGCCAGCTACCGGCGCGCGCCCAGCGGCATTCTTCGCCAGCAGTTGAAGTGGGTCACGGGCGGCACGTTCGCGGGCATCGTTCCGTTCTTGTTTGTCTATATCGTTCCGCTGCTATTTCTGACGAACGCGCCTTCGTGGACGCGTTTTTCCGTCTTCTCTCTGGCGCTGATCCCGCTGTGCTTTGGATACGCGATCATTCGTTACCGGCTGATGGACGTGGACATCATTTTCAAGCGCGGCCTCGCCTATACGTTCGCAACGGGCTGCGTAGTCGGCGTCTACTTTGCGGTCGTTGGATTAATCGGCGAACTTTCGCACACCACGCTGACCGCTGGCCCAACGGGAGTTGTGATCGCGATTGTCGTGGCCGCGTTCCTCATCCAGCCGCTGCGTGACTGGGTTCAATCGCGCCTCGATCATTTCTTCTATCGCGACCGCCTGGATTATCGCCGCACGCTGATCGAGTTTGGCCGCGCGCTTACGAACGAAGTTCGCGTCGATCCCTTGCTCGGGTCTGTCCTGGACCGCATCTCTCAAACTCTTCTCGTTGATCGGCTCGCGGTCTTTCTCGAAGATGCAGCCAATCCAGGCCGCTTCATCCTGACGCGTTCGATGGGGCTTCGCGCCGAGGGCCCGCTCGATCTCAGTTTTCTCGACCCCGCGCGTCCGGCGCTCGAGCGCGGATGTCTTTTCTTCGAATCCGCTCGCGCCACGGACGAAACCGACTCCGTGCGCAGCACTCTCGAACAGCTCGACCTGAATTACTTCATCGCCTGCCGTTTCCATGACCGCATGCCAGCCGTGCTCGGCCTCGGCAAGACCGTCGACGGCGACTACCTCTCAAGCGACGACCTTGAGCTGCTCTCAACCATCGCCGGTTACGTTGCCATAGCCGTCGAAAACGCTGGGCTCTATCAATCGCTCGAGCAAAAAGCGCTCCAGATCGAACGCCTCAAGGATTTCAGCGAGAACATCGTCGAATCGCTTCGCATCGGAGTTCTCACCGTCGACCTTGACGGCCGCATCGAATCATGGAACCCGCAGCTCGAGAGCCTGCTCGAAATTTCGCGCGGCGAAGCGATCGGCCGAAAATTGGAAGACGTCTTGCCGCGCGACCTGAGCGGGGAAATCGCCTCTCGCGCAGCCAACGAACACGTTGCCGGAATCTACCGCTTCCACCTCAATACGCGCAGCAATCGACACTTGGTCATCAACGCTTCCATCGCGCCTTTGCTCGCGAAAAACGGCGCGCGCCTGGGCCGCCTCGTACTGCTCGACGACATCACCCAGCGCGTCCGCCTCGAAGATCAGATGGTGCAAACGGAAAAGCTCACGTCGCTTGGCTTGCTCGCGGCCGGCGTGGCCCACGAAGTGAACACGCCGCTCGCCGTCATTTCCAATTACATCCAGATGCTGGCGAAACAAATTCCCGCCGACGATCCGCGCCAAAAGACAATCGAGCGCATCGTGAAGCAAACGTTTCGCGC
The DNA here is from genome assembly GCA_030037315.1 of Candidatus Acidiferrales bacterium. Lineage (GTDB taxonomy): Bacteria > Acidobacteriota > Terriglobia > Acidiferrales > UBA7541 > Palsa-295. Next base: position 5,125 of record JASHRM010000241.1, on the reverse strand, counting down.
CAGCGAAATCGTGAACAATCTGCTCAATTTCTCCCGCACGAGCGGCAACGAAGCCATCGCCGTCGACCTGAATTCCATTCTCGAAGAGACTTTGACGCTCGTGCAGCATCCGTTCAAGACCGCCAGCGTCACCGTGGTCCGTAATTACGCCGAAAAGCTTCCGCCGATTCTCGGCTCAACCACCCGTCTCCAACAGGTCTTTCTCAATCTTTTCATCAATGCCCGCGACGCCATGCCCGGCGGCGGCATGCTGGAAGTCCGCACCGGGACGCAAAACGGCTCGGTCGAAATCGAGGTAAGCGACACCGGCGCTGGCATCGCACCCGAGAATCTGCATCGGATTTTCGATCCTTTCTTCACCACAAAAGCCACCGGACGCGGCACCGGCCTAGGCCTCTCGGTTAGCTATGGGATCATCAAAGAGCATGCGGGGAAAGTCGACGTTCGCTCCACGCCGGGCAAGGGAACGTGTTTCCGGCTCGAATTTCCCGCCGCCAGGAAGGCTGTGCATGCCTAGAGGTTCGATACTCGTCGTTGACGACGAGGTGGAAATTCGCGAGGGGCTCGAAGCCCTGCTCACCTCGGAAAGCTTCGAAGTCACCGTTGCCGAAACAGGCGCGGCGGGTCTGCAAAAACTCGAAGATCGCCCCTTTGACCTGATGCTGCTCGACGTGAGCCTGCCTGACCGCAACGGCCTCGACCTGCTCCGCGAAATCCGCCAGCGCGATCCGCACCTTTCGATCATTTTGATCACGGCCTATGGCTCAATTGACATGGCTCGCGCCGCGTTCAAGGGCGGCGCCCAGGATTACATCACCAAGCCTTGGTCCAACGACGAGCTGATCACTCAGGTTTCACTTGCCATCGAAGGCCGGCGTCTTCGCGAGGAAAATCTTCACCTCAAGCGCGCCCTCAAGCAGCGCTACAACTTCCCGAACATCATAGGCAAAAGTGAAAAAATGCTGGCCGTCTTGGATCTCGTCACGCAGGTAGCGCCTTCGCGTTCGACCGTCCTGATTTCCGGAGAAAGCGGCACCGGAAAAGAAGTGATCGCCAAGGCGATTCACTCCGCATCAACGCGTGCCGATAAGGCCTTCATTCCTGTGAACACGGGCTCGATTCCCGTGGATCTTCTCGAATCGCAGCTTTTCGGCCACGTGAAGGGCGCCTTCACCAGTGCGGTTGCCTCCAAGAAAGGCCTTTTCGAAGTCGCCGATCAGGGCACGATTTTCTTCGACGAAATCTCCACCGTCAGCCCGGAAACGCAAGCCAAGTTGCTGCGCGTAATTCAGGAACGCGAATTCATGCGCCTGGGCGGTACGGAAACCATTAAGGTCGATGTGCGAATTCTCGCCGCTTCAAACGAAGATCTGCGCAAACTCGTTCGCGAGGGCCGCTTCCGTGAGGATTTGTTTCACCGCCTCAACGTGATTTCGATTCAATTGCCGCCGCTGCGCGACCGTAAAGAAGACATCCCGCTGCTCGTCGACCGCTTTCTCGAACAGTTTTGCAAGGAGAACGGCAAGCCGCAGCGCGGTTTTACCCACGGCGCGATGAAACTGCTGATGGATTACGACTGGCCGGGTAACGTTCGCGAACTTGAGAATGCGGTCGAGCGTGCCGTCGTGCTTTCGACGCATGAAACCATGGACGGCGACCTGCTCCCGGAAAGCGTTCGTACACGCGAAATCGTCAAGGGCGTGCACTTGCAGCTTTCCGAGTTCCTACCGCCTCTGCCCGGCGAAATTGGGACGCGCAGCGCGAATCCTCCTCCTTCGCTCTTCGAGATCCTTGAAGAGGTCGAGCGCCGCATCATTGTCGACATGCTTGAGCGCACCAATTGGAATCAAACCGAAGCCGCCGAGCGTTTCCAGATTCCGCTTTCAACCCTGAACCAGAAAATCAAGCGCCTCGGCATCGAAACGCGCCGCCGTGTCGCCAACCCGCGCAATCCGGCCATGGGATACGCCGAAGATTCGGCTGAATTCGCCGCCGGCAAATAGCTCAATTGAAGGATCCCGTCATTTGAGCGAAGCGGACCGACCGCTTCTTTCGCGCCGCGTAGCCGCAGAATCTCTCTTCTCCTGTACGCAAATACCTGCTCGTTCCATTTTTTTGGAAGCAAACCTACGAAACGAGCGGCCGCCCTGCAATTTTCTCGAGAATTCTATACGGCGCGGCATCCGGCGTAACCAGCGCTTGCGGAGGAATCAAAAGAGTCTGTTCGAGCGCGTATTGCCCAGACATCGCGGCGTGTGCCACGCCATCGGTAAACACGAGCCAGGTGGCCAGCGGTGGAAATTCCAGGCGCTTTTTCTCGCAGCCTTCCTGGAACGCGGTGTTTTCCTTGAGGTAGTCGTGAAACCCGAGCATGAACGTGTCATAGGGCGTGCGCCCCCGGGCCCGAAGCCCCAGTTTCTCCCCCAGCCCGTGCAAGATTCGGCTGGCTGGCGAATCGTCGGCAATCCGTCCGAGCCCCGCGTCACTCGCGTACTTGTTCGCCAGTGCCGAAAAATCCCCGGTTGTGTTCCACACGCGTGGCTTCGTCGGATTCAGATTCGTGAAAACGCGCAGGATGCGTCCGCCGCGCGTCGGCCGGCTTGGGAAGGAATCCACGTGCAACAGATCGTTGCGCTTGTGCAAGGCCAGGTCGCGGCCCTGTTCCTCGAACGGGCGAAAACTTGCCAAATCCAAAATCCAGCGGTCAGCGTACGGACGCAAAAACTCCCCCACAAACCGGATCACCTGCTTCGCGTAATTTTTCAAAATGCCGTGCAGGCGGTCGATTGTCACCGCGTCGCCGGAAACTCCGCGAAGGATGTCTTCGGTCGGACGATACGACACATTTTTATGCAAGCGTAGAGCTGACCATTCCTGCTGCAACAGAAACTCTCGGTCTGCGTCCGGCAAATCGAATGGCGGCTCGGGGAAAAATAGAATCTCGCCGCGCTCCAATTGCTCGCAGTACCACCGAGCGCGCTCGCCGTCTCCGCCGGAAGGCGCCCAGCCCGTGCCCTGTTTGTAATCGTCAACCGCAATCCAGGCTTGCTGCGCCATGCTGCCTCTCTTGATTGCGCTAGTTATTTGAGGTGTCTGCGGGTTTGTACCCGCGTGGCAGCAGCGTCGTCGAAAGGTCGACGCCGCTCAAGTCCACACCGGCTAAGTCTGTCTCCCGCAAGATCGTGGTTTTTAGATTGGCGCCCGCAAAATCGGCGCCGTGGACGTCTGCGTTGCGGAAATTCGTAGCCCCGAAGTCCCCTTTGCGAAGGATCGCGGCGCGAAAATCTGCGCGAAAAAATTCCGCGCCGCCCGCTTGCGCCTCCGTCAAATCCGCTCCGTTGAAAATCGTTTCGGTCGCGTCGGCTTTTCGCAGATCCGCCTTGCGAAGATTCGCTTGCGTAAAGTCAGCGGACCCAAGGCGCGCTTCGCGAAGGTTCGCGCCTTCAAGGTTTGCCCCCTGAAACTTCACATACGCAAGATTCGCCTTCTGCAGATTTGCCCGGGAAAGATCCGCATTGGCCAGATCGGCGCGCTTGCCTTTTTCATCGCCGCGCACAAAAAGCGCGTGCGATGCCAGAATGTCCGACAGCCGCTCGCCATTCACGCGAATGCTTTGCGGCGAACGCAACCCTCCGCCTCGTAGTATGCTCAAAATGCTCATGTGCTTGCCGAATCGTTGGCTGGCACATTTTACTAAATACGGGACGGCCATGCAGCTTTAGAACGGCTTATTCCCGCATATGAAATTTATACTTCGACTCTTACCTCGAGTATTCGCCGCAACGCTGGCGATATCCGTCTGCCTGTGCGTTCATGTGACCATCGCGCAGGATCAGCCTGGCCAGCACACGGAAGAACTTGTCGCCAATCTCGCCGCCGGCCGCGTCGTAATTGCCGTTGTGAAGGACGCAATCATCGTCTGCACGGTCGAGAATCCCATCGAGGTCGACACGCGGCCGCCTACGCCTGCCGCTCTGAGTACGAGCCGCCTGGGAATCATTCTCGGCGCTGCTCGTTGGTCGTCCCCCTCTACTCGCCAGGACGTTGCACGCCTCGACGAAGAGCTGCCCGAGCTGAGAAGTCACCTTTTCGCTCCTCGTCCTCATCTGCAAAACGCGATGGGAGGAACCGAGGCGACTGACCTCGAAGCGACCGGTCAGGCTTTGCTCGAGCGATTGAATGACATCGCGCAGAATCTGCACGGCAAAATCGAATTGCCTCCGAATGAACCGCTTCTCCAGCTGATCGTCGCGGACTACTTATCCGGTTACGGCCCGGAAGTTTGGCAGATCAGCTACCAGCTGCGGCAAGAGGAAGACGCAACCGACTATTGGACCACGCGGATTCTGAATCCTGCGTTCCTCCAATTTTTTCCGCCGGAGAAAGGCGAGCCGCAAACGTTAATAGAGTTCGCGTATCCGCCGGAAAATCCTCCGCCAACGTTGCTCGACCTTCTCCATCAAAAGGACCCGCGCCTTCAGGCCCTGATTGCTTCGGATCCAAAAATGGCAGAGGTGGCGAGTCGCTTGCTAAGTGGCGAAAGCAAGAAAATCGCGTCCGTTGACGCAGTCCAATTTCTTCGCGCCGCGATTGGCGCAACTACGCCCCCGAATCTCCGCCAGACGATGGCGATCATTCGCGAACAATCTGGTTTTGAATGGATTCTTGCTCCGCCAGCCGAGCCGAAGCTGCCGAGCACCCTGCCGAATCGGCCCGCCGGCGCCCCCACCCTGGCTCGCTAAATCCCACGACAGTTTCCGCCGGCGATGTTTGCCGCACACAACAAGGCTGGTGTCATTCTGAGCGAAGGTTCGCGCCGTTTGCCTTGGCGCGGGTTTCGTGCGCGCGAAATCAAGCCGACGAATCTCTTTCAGAGATTTAGCCGCGGCGGGAGCTGACTATTTCTTCTCAGCAATCTGCTTTTGCAGTCGTGCATTCTTTTCCGCGACGTTTTTCGCAAGCTCTTCTTTATGCAACAACAGCTTGGACGCGATGCCCGCATCGCTCAACGCCAAAATTTGCGCCGCAAAAATTCCTGCGTTCACCGCGCCTGCTTTATCGATCGCCATCGTCGCCACGGGTATGCCGCCCGGCATTTGAACCGTCGCAAGTAGCGCGTCGAGTC
>JASHRM010000240.1 GCA_030037315.1 Candidatus Acidiferrales bacterium | reverse complement strand
CCGCTGTGGCCTGGCTTCGATTCTATCCCCGCGAACTTGTTCAATCATGTTTTGTGTCTCTTGAAGAACTCGACCTGTCGTAGACGCTTCTTTGCTTCCTCCCGCGTGGGATACGGTCCGCCGAGGTTCTTCCCTTTACTGGACAATACTTGGTAACCTTGCCGAACTTTCTTGATCATGGCCCTCCTCGGAGCGGTACACATGCTGCATCGCGGCGATGGATCTTAGGCGGCAGTTGCTTCCGCGACTCGGATCTCGTTCTGCACGAAGGAAACCCCCGGCGCAGCCCAAGCCGCCCGTTCAGCCTCTTCTCGCTCTGCCCAGGTTTTCACGCTGCCACGAAGAATCACCTGACTATCCTTCGTTTCCACGCGAATCATCTCCGCGTCAACCTGCGCAGCCCGATGAAGCGCTTTTTTGATTGCTTGTGTCACGTTCTCCGGTTTCACGTGTGGTTTGACCGTAATTTGGCTGGATATGCCGCGAACTCCCCTCAGGCCACGAACCAAATCGTCTGCAGCTTCCTGCTGGTACTTGTGCTCCACACTTCCCTCCAGCGTGACCCAGCCTTTGTCCACGAGAACCTTGATCTGTTTGGACGGCACCGCCCAACTCCAATCGAGGGCGTTAACCACGGCTGCCGCTATTTCAGCGTCGCCGTATTTTGTGTCTCCGGCGAGCTTCACGACGAGTTCATCGGTAACAGCACGTACTCCATTGATGCGTTGGGCTACCCGTTCAGCAACCCATTTTTCGTTTAGACTTCTGACGGTGCCATTCAGTACGACAACGCCATCCTTGGCAGTCACGCCGATCTCAGCCGCGTCCACACTTGGTTCCCAACTCAATTCCTCCAGTACGTCTCTTTGTAATTCATGATCTGTTTTCACGTTATGCCTCCCGTCCTCGAAACGATCGCTTGTGCCGGCTATGCCGATTTCACTTCAATGCGTCGGGCCTCGGAAGCTTGCTTTTTTTCTGTTTTGGGCATCTGGAGCTCGAGAACGCCGTTTTTCAATGCGGACGTGACACCTTCGACATCGATCCGTGCCGGTAAGTCGACAACTCGAAAGACCTGATTGGAGTGATATTCCCGGCAAATCGTTTTTCCCTTCTTCTGTTCGTGCGTGCTCTCTCTGGTACCGGATATCGCGATCCGCTGCGGTTCGACGTAAATCTGCAGCTCCTTGGGAGTAAAGCCAGGCAATTCCGCCTGAAGGCTTATTGCCTGTTCTGTTTCGTCGATGTTCAGATATACGGGATGCAACAATTGGGATTCGGCCTCAAACCAATTCTGAAGGTCTCGGCCCGCAATTCTGCCGTTCCCATCGAAAATTTCGAACGCCCGCCGCGCAATGGAATTATAGACTTGCTCGAATTCCTCGAAGGGGTTGCGCGCTTTAACAGTCTTCGGAGCCGTTAAATCTGTTTTCGTTTGGGGTGCGGGTGCTGTTGCCGCTTGCGTCATATCGTTTTTCCTCCTTCCAGATTCCGGTCGGCGGTTTCTAGGCCGAGCCGAACTGTTTACGAAACGGAGTCTATGTTTCCCGAATTTGTAGGTATGTGACATGAATCACACGGGCGTGCGATAGCCCGCACATATGGCATGCGCGCAAACCGATAAAAGCGTTTTTATACGGCGATCTGGCTGGCACGAGGTTCGAATCGTGAAATTTGCAGTGCTTGCTCTCGATTACGATGGAACGATTGCTACGGACGGTCAGCTGGATACCGATGTTCGAGCAGCGATCCGAGAGGCCAGATCACGCGGACTTTGCGTCGTTATCGTCACCGGCAGGACATTGTCAGATTTGGAAAAAGTCGCAGGGCCGCTCGATTTCGTTGACGGAGTCGTCGCAGAAAACGGTGCATTGAATCTCTTAGATGGTAATTCGAGGTTAATCGGTCAAGCTCCGCCACCTTTCTTCTTAGATGAACTCCGCCGGCGCGGCATCTCGTTCAGCAGCGGAGAATGCGTAGTTGAGGCTGAAGCTTCAACGGCTCCGCAAATCCTATCGGTGATTCGCGAACTGGAGCTGCCGCTTGTCCTCGTGTTTAATCGGAACCGGCTCATGGTTCTTCCCCAGGCAATCAGCAAAGGTGTGGGCCTTCGCGAAGTGCTTACTTTGCTGCGCCTATCGCCTCACAATGCAATCGCAATTGGAGATGGCGAAAACGATCATGACCTGTTGTCGGCTTCCGAATACGGAGTCGCCGTCGGATGGGGCAGCAAAGCATTACAAGCCAAGGCGGATGCGGTTTTGCAGGGCGAAGGTCCAAAGGCTGTGGCTCAATACATTAGAAAAACAGATCGGGAAATGCGGCTGCCCCCGGAACGTGCTGACCGCAGTCGGTTCGTTTTGGGCAAAACTGATGACGGATATCCGCTGGCGTTGGACATGCGCGGCCGGAATATACTAATTGCAGGCGATCCCCAATCGGGCAAGTCCTGGGTGACTGGCTTGATGTGCGAACAGTTGATTCTGCGCGGCTACACCTTATGCGTGATCGACCCGGAGGGAGATTACCGTACGCTTGAATCGCTGCCCGGCGTGATCGTTTTTGGAGGGGAGACTCCGCCTCCAGAGTTGCCGGACCTAGCTCGTGTGCTGCGTCATCCTTACATGAGCATCGTGGTGGATTTGTCGCATCTCCCATATCGCGAGAAGGTCACATACCTAAATAGCCTGTTGCCGATGCTTGCTGCGCTGCGACGAAGCACCGGCTTGCCGCACCGGATCGTGATCGACGAAGCGCACTACTTCCTTCACGAGCCGAATGTGAGAGATCTCGTCGATTTCGATTTGGGAGCATATACGCTCGTCACATATCGCCTGTCTGATCTGCATTGTGACATTCGCAGAGCGATCGACGGCGTTATCGTAAAATGCACCACAGATCGGCGTGAGATTCGAACACTTCTCGCGATAGCTGGCGATCCACAGGACGAAGCCGAATGGACAAGCATCTTTTCGAGGCTTACTCCGGACGAGGCTGTGCTTCTGCCGGGAATCCCAGAAGCTGGCGGGAGATTGCGGCAATTCAGGCTTGCACCTCGTCAGACGCTGCACGTTCGGCACAAGGCCAAATACACGGATCTGCAGTTGATTGAGGGACAAGGATTTGTTTTTACGGATCATGGAAAACCGATAGGCGCACCCGCGCGAACCCTCACCGAATTCGTCGTCGCGCTCGAAGATCTGCCGCTTTCGGTTCTGGATGGACACGCGCGCCGCGGCGATTTTTCGCAGTGGGTTGGCGAGGTCTTTCACGATCATACCCTGGCGTCAGATGTCCGAAAAGTCGAGCAACGATATCGTCTAGGGCATACGCGAGACCTCTATAAGGCTTTGGCTGAGTCGATAGGCAACCGATATGAACTTCCTCTCGGCCCGGAAGGAATCTGTGAAGGCATTCATGTAAAGTGATTGGTCGCCTTCTGAAACCTTCTTCCGGCCCCTTCCCGCTGTTAACGCCTCGCTTCATCTGTGCCACAGCGTTCACACCTCGATGTCAAGAAGCTCGTTAATTTCTGGCGGGTTACGCGCTTGACCTCGCCGTTTTGGCTGTGATCGTGAAAGCCTTCCTCAAATGTGCTCTGTTCATTTGTGTCGGGATTTCCTTGGTTCTTCTACCGGCAGCCAGTGTGCGGCGGTCTGGAATCCGCCATTCGATCCTCACGACGAACGGTTACTCACTCTCTTTGCCGCAGGTGCTTAGATCGGATGGACAAGTCTTGCGCAGTCGTTTGGTGGATCCTGCGAACCACCACAGGCTGCGCATCGTATCCTCAACATCGTCACGATGCGCCTGTGATTCCTGTCACAGTCCACCCGGCCTTGGGATGACATGCTGCGCCCGGAGGATACGTGATGCTCGTAAGAGAAATGGACCGACAAGAATGCAATGAATTCATCGCCCGTTTGGCTTTTGGACGGTTGGCATGTTCACGGGAAAATCAACCCTACATCGTTCCTACATATTTTGCCGCTGAGCCGGATCGCATCTATGGCTTCGCGACGCTGGGACAAAAGATTGAGTGGATGCGCTCGAATCCACTCGTGTGCATCGAGGCCGACGAAGTCAAAACCCAAAACGACTGGGCAAGCGTGGTTGTGTCTGGGCGATTCGAGGAATTTCCGGATACGCCGGAATACGCGGAGCAAAGGCGCCGCGCGCAAGCGTTTTTGGAGAAACGTGGGGCATGGTGGCAAACGGCATTTGGCGCCGCTCAAACACGCTCGCAGTTCGATCGGGACATTCCTGTGGTGTACTGCATTCAGATCCACAAAATTACCGGACGAAAAGCGTCGCGGGATCCAAAAAGCTAAATCCCCCACAGAATGAGCCTCCCGACGCCAATAGGAAATCCCCTATCTGCGCTTTTGTTAGCGTCCCTAGCGTTCATTCGCCTGTCATTGTGCGCGATATTCGTCCTCGTTTTTGCCGGGAGTTCAATCTCATACGGCCAACTCGCGCCAGGTCAATCTCAAAAAGCGCCCAGTTCCCCGCCGAATATTCCGGAGCAAACCATGCTGAACCCGAAAGGACACTGTATCGAGCCCCCGCCAATCCTGAGCTGGCAGGATTACAAAGGCCCGTTTGACAAAGTCGTCGGAGCGTTTGGACGAAAGCTTGAGCGCAAATCCCTACACACCCACTTCAAGCCCGGTGCAGTCCTTTGTTCGCTGGACACCAAGGATAAGTTCATCCTCTTCGTGCAAGACACCTTCGATCCGATCACCTTTGTCGGAGTAGCTTTCAACGCAGGAATTGATCAAGCCGAAAATACGGATCGGGACTTTGGTCAAGGTGCAGTGGGATACGCAAGGCGGTTCCGTACTGAGTTTATAAGCAACGCTTCCGGGGATTTCTTCAAGGACTTTGCCTATCCAACGATCTTTTCTGAAGATCCCCGGTACTATCGGCTTGCCCGCGGAAATGCGACGACCCGGTTGCTACACGCCGCCGCCCATTCCGCGGTGGCATACCGCGAAGATGGTACTCACATGTTCAATTTTTCCGAGTGGTTAGGAACGACGAGCCAGGTCGCCTTGGGAGATCTCTATCATTCAAACAACAGGCCGGGAGTCGGCCCCGCGGCGGAGCGAGTTGCCTACGGCGTAGCAACGGATGCCGGGTTCGATGTCCTGCGCGAATTCTGGCCTGAGATCGCGCACAAGCTGAAGTTGCCGTTCCGCGAGGAGTGGAAGCCGGTGCGCGATTAATTCGCACCGGGTGGAACACATGAATGCTTCCCTAAAGAAAGGGGACGTTAAATTCTTCTCCAGTGCAAAAAGTTGCGTGGGTCAGGGGTTCTTGTCCTCACGCCAGGGTTCGGAAAGAATTCGGGCCAACTCGGATGGCTGCTTATCAAGCACCGGGATCGGTATTCATCGACGAACGACGCCACCGTTGAGAAGCCTCGGTCGGCCGCAACCAAGCGCCTGCCCGCGGACGTCGCGCGTGACAATCGCGGTGATGTCCCGAGGGCCGCAACCGCGGATCCGCGACGGAAGGGAAAATTTGCGAATCGGGCAACTTTGGTGGTGCGGCGCGATTCGATGAAACCGAGAAGGTCAAGTTGATCGGGCGAATTCCTATTGTTATCAAGCCGATGCTTGCCACCCTCGTTTCAAAGCCTTTCCACAATCCAGGATGGGTCTATGAGGGAAAACATGACGGTGATCGCGTCTTGGCTTTCAAAGAAGAACACCGCGTGCGCCTCATGCCGGAGAGGGCGCCCAGCTGGGGAGACTTTGAGGATTTCCCTTCATCCGGAACTCACGGCACGCGGTCTGACTGACGCCGGTTAGATTCTAGCGACGGGATGCTCTCGTTTGGCGTAGAGGTAGTGTTTCACGGTAGTCGGTTCCAAGGTAAAGCTGAGAACTCTTTTTTCCAACTCGCGGTCGGCCATCGTGAATCGATTGTGCTGGCGCTGATGTTCCGCCCAAGAGTCAACGAGGAAGCTCTCCAGAAAGACATTCGGTGCCTGGGTATCGCGGAAGATTCCCCAACGGGTCGCTCCGTCGCGGCGGCGGATTCGCTGGTAGCGGTGGATCTCATTGAGGAAGTCGGCTGCCCGAAGAGGATCGATCACATATCGCACAGTAATCAAAACGGGTCCCGCATCAGGCGAGTGCTGCTCAAATAGTTGGGGATTTCCCCAATGATTCCAGATGCTCAAATCCCTTTCCGCATCCGGAAGTCGAAAAGGAAACTGCAGCAGCAGGGTAGCCGCAATTCCCACACCCGCAATCAAAAGAGAAATCTGAACATCCGTGTGTTCCGCACACAATCCCCAAAGCGTACTTCCTAGAGCTACACTCCCTTGAAAAACAAAGAGGTAAATCGACAGAACGCGGGCACGAACCCAGTCGGGCGCCAGGCTCTGGATGATGGTGCTGAACAGCGACATGCAGACCGTCCAGGCTCCGCCCCCGAAAATCATCAGCACGCTCAACAGAGCGAGGCGGTGCAACAGCCCCGTGCTTAGAAGAACCACACCGAGGACGGCGGTCGCCATGGAAAGCATGACCTCGGAGGAGACCTTGGATCTGCCGCGCTGAAGTGCAGCGGCGCCCAGAATCGCACCGCATCCGAAAAAGCCTAGAAGCAGACCGTAGCCAAGAGCGCTTCGGCTCAGTTCTTCGGAGACCGTCGGCAATAAAGCCCAAAAGGCGCTGGCAAATAAGGCCACGGCTCCGCAGCGCACCAGCAGATGCCTGATGGCCGGCGAATAACGCACGAAGCGTAGCCCCGCCGCGCTCGCTTCACCCAAAGTTTCTGCCGGCAATTTGTTTCTGCGAGGCGGGCGCTTCCAGCGGAAAATGACAAGGATCACCCCCAAAAACGAAAGCGTATTTAGCAGGAATGCAACACCTATACCAGCCGCGGCGATAATGAAACCCGCCAAGCCCGGGCCCACTGCTCGTGCCAAATTGAATTCGATTCCGTTCAACGCGAGAGCCGGGGTGAGGTCCTCTTTTTGTACGAGTTCAGGCAAGATCGCACGCCAAGTCGGGGCTTCGACCGCGTCACCGAAGGAAAGGGCCAGCGTCAGCAAGAGCAAGAGCAGCGGTGTCATTGCATGGATAAACGTCGTAATCGTTAGAACCGCGGCCACGACGAACATCCAAGTTTCGGTGCTCAGGATGAGTTTGCGGCGGTCGACGATATCCCCCGTGGATCCTGCTGGCAAGGCGAGCAGAAAGAACGGCAACGCAGATGCAGTTTGGATGAGAGCGACGTAAATCGGACGATTCGTAAGCGACACCATCAGCCAGGCAGCTCCGACAGTCTGCATGAAGGTGCCGATATCGGACGCCAAGTCGGCAATCAGTAGATTGCGGAAGAGCGGAACCCGAAGTGGCTTCCAGGGACTCGTCGCGGCATGGGCTACGTGTGAGTGAGATTCAGTCATACGCAAGCGGGAGTTCCGCCAACTTCACTTCCTATAGCAATGCGAATTTTTTGCGGGTACTTGTAGCAAGCCGCCGCGAACCAACAGCTTACCAACGAACCCGACAATAGAATCCAGCCTTGATGGGGAGCGGCGAATGATAAAAATCACCTGAACCGGTGAGCCCGATCACATTCGTTTTGGAAAGGAGGAATTAGCCTTTTGCGAGTTCGATTTACAGCCATCTGAACATGATTCGACTGACGAATATTCTATACCTGGCAAATTTTGCGAGATCAGCAGATGTTGCTGTTCCGGTTCTACGTACTCTGCATAGAGGTTATGGCGCCAAGGTTCATGTGCTGCACGTGATTTTGTCCGAACCCGGTGCGACCGTCGATGAAACAGAGGTTCAGCACCAGGCTGAACGACTTTCTTCTCTTCTGAACGACATCCACCATGAAGTGCTTTTAGAGCGTGCCGAGTATCTGTGGCAAGTCGTCGAGCCAGTGATTCAAGATCGGAAGATAAACCTGTTGGTTCTTGGACGGCGGGATGGCCGTCGGTCAGACGAGACTTCGCTGGCATCCAGCGTCGGCGAAGTGTATGAACGAAGCTTGACGCCGGTTCTTACACTAGGCTCTGGATCGACGGCGGGGTTCGATGCGCAATGGAATCTTCGAAGAATTCTTCTTGCGACCGATTTCACACCGGATGCCACAAACGCCCTAGCATACGCTCTCGAATTATCCAAGACATACGGCGCCAAACTTATTCTGCTGCATGTCGTATCGCAACCCGAGCCTGGCACACAATGCGGATCTTCGAATATGTCGGTCGCCGAGGTGATGCACTATCTCTACGAATCCATTCCCCGGGACATAGACCTTCCCGAGCGACCCCGAGTTATAACCGAATTTGGTGATCCAGCTGACGAGATCGTTCGTGCTGCCACTGCGCGGGGCGCAGACTTAGTGGTTATGGGTACGCGGGGCGCACAGGACGCAATACGCCGGGGTCGAAAAACCGCTCTACGTGTAACGCTTCGCAGTCCCGTCCCGGTTCTGACGGTTCGAAGACAATCGGCCGCCCAGTCAGGGCCCGGATCTTACTTGCACTGATACCGAAACGATCTTGCTGTAATGGAGTTAAGCCGTTACGAATCGCTCCAAGCCGGGACGATCGGCGATTGTTAAAGTCGAGCCTTTGAGTGTTACAAGTTGTTGTGTCTTGAATTCGCTCAGGGTTCGCGTCACCGTTTCCCGGGAACTGCCGATGAATTCAGCGATCTCTTCGTGAGTTAAAGGCAGATGCACTCTTTCTCCGGCCTTAGATCCATCCGCATTCGAAGACCAGTCCAGAAGGAGTTTGGCAAGTCGTCCCTGTGCTGTTGCCGAAAGCACCACAGTCCGCAGTTGTTCGCAGGCGCCGTTATAATTTGAGCTCAATTGGCGAACGATCGCGCGAAAAACTTCCGAATGCTCCCCGACGAAACGCACGAAATCGTCGCGCCGAACGAAAGCGATCTGGCACGGACGCAGTGTCTCGGCTGTCACCTCGTATGGCTTGCCTCCGAGAACCGCGGTAAGACCAAGAATTTCGCCGGCTTTGGCGATTCTCAAAATCAGAGTTTTGCCTTCGCTCGAGCTGATCGTCAGCTTCACTTCGCCCTCACAGATGATGAAGACGCCGCGCGATTGCTGTTTTTCCAGAAAAAGCATGGCACCTGCGGGATAAGTGGCGCTTGATCGAAGAGAATCAAAGTCCTTCGTTGCTTTGGATGTCATATGGCAGAAAAAAGAAGGCTTCCGAAGCTTGCACGTCTGGCAGCTGTCGATCATTTCAAAACCGTATGGTCCACGCATTTTATCTCTTCTCCTCATCATCTCGTTTCCGGGAAGCACGCTGTGCCTCCTCGGCGAAATACTTTGTCATTGGTAGATCGGCTCTAAATTCAGCGCCGCTTGCTTTGTGGATTTCCGCCAGGAGCTTTTGCCCGTCTTCGTTTATGTGAATCGCCTCGCGAAGATCGATTCGAAGTTTCCTCGAACCAAGAGAGACAGAGACCGATTGCCAAGCTTTCTGGAATTCATCGACCCACGGCCCGGTGACGCTTCCATCGAGCTTCATCGTCACTATCGTGGGTTCCTCGTGAATCGTGATCTTCAGTGAAATCTTGCTTCTCCGTGCCCGCACGACTCCTATCGCACGAAAAGAGCCAAATCTCCCTTTCCGTCCACTCCATGTCTTTATCGAAGAAAAATCAGGGCTTACTGAAGATCACAAGCAGGAGTCGGCTTCCTCACATCCGTAGGTGACGAAGCTCACGACCGAGATATCGTCAGGGTGACGAAATATAGTCATCGCGTGTGATTGCAAGTTTCTTCATTTTGGAATTTAGGGTCGTTCGCTTAAGACCCAGCCGGGCGGCCGCGCCTTTAGGCCCAGCGATCACGCCTTTCGTCTCCCGCAGCACGCGAAGAATATGTTCCCGTTCGCTGGTTTCAAGCGTGAAATCCTGCGGATCCGGTGTCGGGACGTCAGCTTCAATCTCAGAGAGGGGTGCGGTTAGCGCTGGTCCCTTCGAGAGGATCACAGCTCTTTCGATGAAATTCTCGAGTTCTCGTATGTTGCCCGGCCAATCCCACTTCTGCAGCGCTCTCATTACGCCGGGAGGTATGGAGTCGATCTGTTTATCCAAACGGCGCGCATGCTTGGTCACGAAATAGCGCACAAGCAGAGGTATATCCTCTCGGCGTTCGCGTAGTGCGGGAATGGTTATTGGAAAAACACGGAGGCGATAATAAAGATCGCTTCGAAAGGAACGGTCTGCAACCATTTTTTCGAGATTGCGGTTTGTGGCGGCAACCAAGCGCACATTGACCGGAATCGTGCGAGTTCCGCCAAGTCTTTCAATTTCCTTTTCCTGTAAGGCGCGCAAAAGCTTGGGTTGAAGCTCAAGGGGAAGGTCACCAACCTCATCAAGAAAAAGAGTGCTCTCGTGTGCCAGTTCGAGTTTCCCGATCTTTTGGCTCACGGCCCCCGTGAAGGCACCTTTTTCGTGACCAAATAGCTCGCTTTCCAGCAGACCCGTTGGAATCGCTGCGCAATTTAGTTTCACGAGCGTCCGTCCGCGACGCGAGCTCAGCTGGTGGATGGCTCGTGCAACCAGATCCTTTCCGGTTCCCGTTTCCCCGAGAATGAGCACGGTGACATCGGTCGCCGCTACCGTTTCAACCTGCTTCAGAACTCTTTTGAGTCCTGCGCTCTGTCCGATGATGTCCTCAAAGCTGTGTTCAAGGTTTAGTTCCTCTTCGAGATATTGCTTTTCACGCTCTCGCCGCTGTATTTCCTCTTCGGCCTTTTTCTTTTCAGAAAGATCTCGAATGACGCTAAGAACCGCTCTGCCGCGCGTCGTCTCAAGGGAGCTCAGCATGATATCGACGGGAAATTCGGTGCCTCCTTTTCGCCTGGCATAGAGTTCGAGGCCTGCACCCATCGGGCGTGTGCGCGCCAGCAAGGCGTAACCCGCTCGATGTTGAGGATGGATTTGCCGAAACCTTTCGGGAATCAAAATTTCGACTTCTCGGCCTGTCAGTTCGTTCCTCTCATATCCGAAGAGTCGGTCGACCTGGGCATTTACTTCAGTGATTTTGCCCTGATCATCGGACACGACGATTGCATCGGGCGAAAACTCGAAGAGCGAGTGAAAACGATTTTCACTGTCGTGCAATGCCTGTTCGAGTTGGTGTCTTTCGGTAACATCTCGCGTGATCTTGGTGAATCCCGTTAGCTCACCATTCCTGTCGCGAATGGCGGTTATAAGCACATTCGCCCAAAACCGGGAGCCGTCCTTTCGCACCCGCCACCCTTCATCTTCAACCTGACCCTGCTCCGCGGCTACCAAGAGTCTGCTATTCGGCACGCCTTTTTCGATGTCTTCCTGCGTATAAAACTTCGAAAAGTGTTGGCCAAGGATCTCATCTCGGCTGTACCCCTTGATGCGCGCCGCCCCCGCATTCCAGGTCGCAATATGACCTCTCGGATCCAGCATGAAAATTGCATATTCTTTGACATATTCTACGAAGGTTCGGAAGTGCAGTTCCACGTTCCGCAGGGCTTCTTCGAATGTCTTGCGCGCCGTTACATCGCGAATCACGCAAACGACGAATTTGCCCATCGCGGTCTCAATCGGGCTAAGCATGATTTCGACCGGAAACTCACTGCCGTCCTTTCGCAGCCCCAATAGTTCCAAATCGGGCCCCATGGGCCGCAAAACCGGATGCGCGTTGTAGTTTTGTCGGTGACTCTCGTGGGCTGGGCGAAAACGCTGCGGAATTAGATCTTCGATCGACAGGTTCAGCAGTTCGTTTTGGCTATATCCAAATACCCTCTCCGCCTGAAGGTTAGCTTGCGTGATTTTTCCTCGCTGATCGCTTACGAGAATAGCGTCCGGGGCCGATTCGAATAGGACTTCGAACCAGGCAATTGGAGGTTGGTCGCGTTGAGACATGGAACTTACAGCTTACGCAGATATAGCATCTCAGCAGCAGCGTTCAAAACCGACATCGGACAGCAATTTGGATCAGGCGAAGACGGGCAACATACCATGGGACATTTGAAAAATAAACTGCCGCCTTGCCAGAAATGGCAGGTTTTCGCGATATTCTTTAATGGAAAGGAAGCCTGATTCCAAAAGGCTTAAGGTGCACAAATTGTTAAGACTGGAGATTTCGCTTCCATTACGATTTTGAGAATTCCCGGCCGCAGCCGCTTGCAAGCACCATCCGCTGTTGTTTGAGTGCCTCCGATGCCCAGAGCGATCAAATCCACTCTGTGCCTTCCAGCTACTTCCAAGATCTTATCGGACGGACGGCCTCGTTCCACAATGCAGTCAGGTTCCCATTTTAGGTCCACCCCAAACGGAACCAGGTCAGCCAAAGCTCGCCGCAATTCAGACACATCGTTGCCGTCGACCCCAATGCAATGGAGAAAGATCAGCCTGGATTGCTTGGCGCTCGCCAATGAAATGACGATCGGCGCTGCGGCCAGCGACTCCGCACTGAAATGAACAGCATACAGAATCGAATTAAGCCGGAACTTGTCTTCGGGACTTGAAACGACGCTCGGCCCTACTGTCAGAACTGGACAAGAAACATCATGAAGGACCGTTTCCAGCCTTGAACCCATCAAAGTCGAATGAGGACCGACATGATTCTGTGCGCCCATCACCAGAAGATCGATCTTCTTCGCTGCAATAATTTTCGACAAAATATCAACAAGATCTCCCCGTTCGAACATCACATCGTGATGTAAGTCCGCCAATTTTCGATCCAGTTCTTCTTGGCGCTCCTGACGGAACGCCACGGCTTCAGTTTCTGCCGCCTCGATTGTCTGGGGGAGCGCTGAAACTCCTGTAGGCCTTTCCATTGCGTGAACCACATAGACAGTAGCGCCGTATCTTATAGCCAGGTCACGTACGTAAGTCAGCGCACGCTCGGCGGCAAATGACAGGTCCGTTAAATACAGAATATTCTTAACTTCGATTGGAACGAGACGATCCAATGAACTCGTCTTCATGGTCTTCTCTCACTGGCCACATTAATAAAAAAAGCTAGATGCTGGCCGTGAGCCCAGTCACCGTAATTGCGTGACGCGGCTCACAGAGTTAGCGGCCGACCGGAGCGATGCTTCACATGGAGAGATCAATGACAACTACCGCCACTCCCACTTCCGCGTTAAAAGTAGCGAAAATTCGAACCATATTGTTTGCGACCGATTTCTCACCTGCATCGGGAATTGCTCAGACATTCGCCGTAAACTTGGCGAAACGATTCGACGCGAACCTTGTGCTGGCCCACGCCATCGAGCCGCACAATTACGCCCTTCCTCCCGAGGTTATGTCCCCCGATGACGATCCCATGCACAAATTACAGAGCCTCGAACGGGCGTTACGAAACTCGGTAGCTGGTATCAAGACGGAGCTTTTCCTGGCGGAAGGCAGCGCCTGCAAAGTCCTGTCGTCGATCGCCGATAGGGCGAAAGCCGACCTGATTGTGCTGGGAACCCGAGGGCGCACGAGAATAAGCAAACTCGTCATGGGTTCCCAGGCCGAAGGGGTGTTGCGACGGGCCACATGTCCGGTTTTGACTGTCGGCCCGCATTGCCAGGTCACAGACCCGTTGGATGGTCGCCGTCTATCCGAGGTTCTATACGCCATCGATTTCAGGCCGGAGTCGCTCGAGGCTCTACCCTATGCAGTTTCTTTCGCGCTGACGCTTCAAGCTCGCCTAGCCTTCCTGCATGTTCTCGCAAGGCATTCGCCAAAAAATGGTCTAGCGGAGCAACAGTTGGTTTCGGCGATTAAGCGTCTGCTCCGCAGTTTGGTGCCTGACACCGCCGGATTCTGGGAAGAGCCCCAGTGGCTTGTGGAACAGGGTGACCCGGCAGCGCGGATTGTCGAAATCGCAAACGAACGTGGCTCAGGGATGGTCGTTCTCGGCGCGCGGACGCCGCGAAACGTTCCGGGAGCCGGTTCACACTTCAAAGCGGGAGTTGCTCACGACGTACTTGTCCGAGCTGCGTGTCCCGTATTAACGATACGCGGTTCAGCCGAATCAACGTCGGCCAACGAACCTCGTTGACAGGAGACGAAAATGGCAAGTGTTCAAGCCGGGGCCCGATTTACGATCAAAAATGTGCTGTATCTTACGGATTTTTCCGAACCTTCGGACGCTGTATTGCCCTTCGCCGCGACGGTCGCCCGGGAGTACGGCTCTAAGATTTATGCGTTACACGTCATGATCCCGCAGAGCTATGTATATCTGTCGCCCGACATACTGGCGAGCATCGACGCCCAGGAGGAGGCTGCGCAGGAAGAACTCAAACGGGTTGATTCTGCACTATCGGGCTTGTCGCATGATTGCGTTGTCGAGCGCGGTTCAAGCGTTTGGCCGTCGGTGGAAGACTTTGTTCACCGGCATCCGATTGATCTCATCGTGTTGGGGACACACGGCCGCACCGGATCGCAAAAACTCTTATTGGGCTCGGTTGCCGAAGAAGTCTTCCGTAGTTCGAGCCTGCCTGTGTTGACGGTGGGACCCGGCAGTTATCGAAAGACGCACCGAAGCGCTCGATTTCATACGGTGTTGTTTGCGTCAGACCTCAGACCAACATCAGGGTCCGCAGCGCCGTATGCCATCTCCATGGCGGAAGAAAACGAGGCACGGCTCATCCTACTTCATGTAATCAAACACTCCGAGGCTGCCGCAACCGATGAAACTCAGAAAGACGCCGTGGCGCACGCAAGTTGCCAGCTCTACAGGTTGGTGCCCCCAAAGGCTGCGGTTTGGTGCAAGCCGGAAGCAATCGTTCGGGTCGGGGACCCGGCCCAGAAAATTCTCGAAGTGGCAGGCGAGAGGAACGCCGATCTCATCGTTCTCGGATTGCACGATTGCGGAAGTTTAGGAGCTGCGACCCACCTGGGTACGGGAACCGCTCACAAGATTGTGTCGCAAGCGCCGTGCCCCGTCTTGACGGTACGTCGCTGACCCTGTCCCTCTGGGCATCGGTAATGTCACGGAGCCCTGTGATGTTCATCACCGACGTCTCACGTTTCCTGTGGGAGGCTTATGTCCGGCTGGTGCTTTTGTTGCCGAGATATTGAAGATGAAAAAGAAGATCGTGGACCAAGCCAAACCGAGCGCAAAACGCCCCCATTTCCTAAAAAGAAGAAACCGGGGAATTCCCGTCGAAAACGCGTGAAGACCGACGCTGCGATTCACCAAAACATTCTCGTAGCTGGACAGTTTGCCATCTGCTGACCTGATCTGCGAAAGGAGAGCAAATATGAAGGTAAGAGACGTCATGATGAGGACGCCGGCCTATTGCAAGCCGGAAACGAATGCCGGTGAGGCGGTCGAGCTCATGTGGAAGCATAATTGCGGCATTCTTCCCGTGGTCGATTCATCTCACAGAGTCACCGCCGTTGTCACAGATCGTGACCTATGCGTTGCCCTAGGCACGCGATCTCGCCTCCCGGGGCAGATTTCGGTTAAGGACATCGCAAACGGAAGAGCTCACTGTTGCCACGCCGATGATGAGATCCAAGCAGCGATGGAGACGATGTCCGAAAGGCAGGTGCGTCGGTTGCCGGTGATTCGCGAAGACGGAACACTCGACGGAATTGTGTCGATGGATAACATCGTTTTGCATGCAACCGCCCAAGGTTGCTCGCCGGAAATTACGGATACTGAAATCGTTCGGACCCTACAAGACATTTATAGTCCGCGAGTCCCGCAACTCGTTAAGCATGCCGTACAGGCATAAAGAGAAGGACTAGCGCAAGAATCAACCGGGCGATCGAGTTGAGGCGACGGCGGCGCGACAAAGCGAGGGGAAACCTAAAGTGAAGCTACTCATCGCAACCGACCTGTCACCCGCATCGCCGGTGCTGAAAGCGGTTCTCGATCGTCCCTGGCCCCGGAAAACGGAAGCACGCCTTTTGCACGTCGTGGAACTGCCGTTGGCTATGGATGCGATCGAACTCATAGAAGCGGCTAAACAAGCTGCCGCATCCGTCTTGGAAACTCTGGCCGAACAGTTGAAAAAAGCCGGAATCGCCACGGAAACGGATGTTTTGGTTGGCACGGCCTGGCACGCCATCGTTGAACAGGCCAAGAAGTCGGGAGCGGATTTAATCGTCGTCGGGTCCCACACAAGATCCGGCATCAAAAGGTTCTTGCTAGGCACTGTGGCTCAGAGTGTTCTTCGGTCCGCTTCCTGCTCTGTGGAGGTCGTGCGCTCCAGGCCGGATGTGTCCCCCGCCAAAACCGGCATGCGGATCTTGCTTGGCACGGATGGATCAGACTGCGCTGCGGCTGCGGTTCAGTCAGTTGCGGCGCGGCCGTGGCCCGCAAACTCTTCCATACGGTTGGTCAGTGTGGTTCCACAATATGTTCCGATGCCGAACACTGTACCGGACTATTGGAACGCCTTAAGCACAGAACAAATCAAGAGACTTGAGGAGCATGGGCGAGCCTGCGCCAGAGAGGCTATTGCGAGAGCCCGCAAGACCTTGAGCCAATTCGGGATGAAGGAGGTCGCAGCCGAAATTCTTTTGGGCGATCCTAAACTGGCGATCTTAGACGCAGCAGAGGCTTGGAAGGCTGACCTGATTGCATTAGGTTCTCACGGTTTTCATGGAATAGATCGACTCTTGATCGGCAGCGTCTCCGAATCAGTTGCCGTACATGCAACGTGTTCGGTCGAAGTCATACGCCAGGCGATATAGCCTCACTTCTGCTCGATCCAACGCTAACCACAAGCCGTTCGAGAACATCATCGTAACTGTGCTTGTGTTCGGCCGCGAAGCCACCCTCCCAATCCGCCCGCTTCATCAAGCTGATTCGATGCCGCGCCGCTGACGATGTGAACGCCGGCCTTGTTGATTCTTGCCAGTTCCAGAATGGCTGCCCGCAGATCCAGCAATCTTCGCTGCTTGCGGCAATCAGGACAAACGGGATCTGCAGAACGGCTCATCAAGCCACACCCAGGACACTCTCGAATATCGCCATGGAGGTTATCGGTAAGCAATATAGTTCGAACCCGGCCTTTTTGGATCTGCGCCAGAGTCTCATCGATTCCAATCACCGTGTGCTGAGAATCGCTTAGCAGTCTTCTGACTAAATCGTTTTCACATTTTTCTCGCGATTCGAGGATAGCGTGCTGGAGGTGCTGGTGTAGCTCGGGCGCCGGCAGGCCTGCCAAGTCAAGCGGAACAAGCATGACTCGATCGTAGAAGGGAGCTGGCATTTTCTCTTGAACCTCGCTCGTGAGACGCTTGTCCCCGACAAGGAACAGCATGCTGGAATTCAAGTCCACGCACAGGCCGGCAATCTTCTTTGCAACCTCATCGCAGAATCGCCTGTACTGAACCTCGATCCGATGCTCGTAAGCATCTCGCTGCGACCCCCGCATTGTTTCTGTTC
Source organism: Candidatus Acidiferrales bacterium (assembly GCA_030037315.1). Taxonomy (GTDB): domain Bacteria; phylum Acidobacteriota; class Terriglobia; order Acidiferrales; family UBA7541; genus Palsa-295. The sequence goes on along the minus strand of JASHRM010000240.1, from coordinate 3,996 downwards.
GCTCGCTTGTCACATGACCCAGACTCTTCTTCTTCCATTGAGAGAAGTCGACGGCGAACTCCTGTTCAAAAAACTGTCTCATTTCGTCGCACGTAAATCGAAACAAGCGAGCACGCTTCCGATCCAGCACAAGCACGTAATCGATCTGAGTTCGATCAGCCGTGCTTCGAGACTGGCGCCGCCTTAGCGTTTGCATCAGTCCTATATCGGAAAAATCGGTTCCATCATCACGAACCTTTGGCATTCTCAGTCTCCCGGTTCCACGATTAGCCTATGACCAAACTGAGCATAGGCCATCGCGACATTCCGTGATGTAGCTCACACGAGATTATTTGCTGCGTGTAGCCGGCTGTGACAGGCATCACCGATCTCCTGCAGCGGTTTTGCGAAGCTCAAGCTGATGGGAGGCGTCAAGTGAAGACAATCGACATTGGTCGCCGGATCGAACTGAAAAATATTCTCTTTCTCACAGATTTTTCTTCCGCTTCAGAGAATGCCTCGAGATATGCATTCACGCTTACCAGAGCCTATGGCAGCCGGCTGATCGCTCTGTACGTTCGGCCGGCGGTCATAAATCCCATGTCTCCTCCGTCGAGTTGGCGCGGGCTGGAAGAGGCTGCGAGGATCGAAGATGACCAGCATCGAAACCAACTGCAGAGGCTATTTTCAGGCCTGAATTCGAAGGTCGTCATCGTAGAGGGGGATTTCTGGTCGACCGTTTCGACCATGGTCCGTGATGAGCAGATCGATTTGATCATTATGGGAACTCGTGGTCGCTCCGCCGTCGCGCGTTTGGTGTTGGGCTCGACTGCCGAAGAAACATTCCGTAACGCATCTTGTCCGGTTCTGACAGTCGGGGTTAAGGCGCAAACGGATGCGGCCTGCGGGTTCACTCGGATTCTGTTCGCTACAGACCTTACGTCTGAGGGAAACGCGGCGGTCCGTTATGCGGTTTCTCTTTCTCAGGAATTTCAGTCGTATCTCACGTTGATGCATGTCGTGGGTGAAACCCAACCGGATGACCAGGTCCAGGCGCAGGACGTCGTTGCTGCCGATGAAGACCTTCTCAAGAAACTGCTTCCAAGCGAATCTGAGAGCTGGTTTGTTCCTGATTTCCTGATCGAGCGTGGCAACGTCGCCGAACGGATTCTTAGTATCGCCAATCGCCGCAAAGCTGAATTGATTGTTTTGGGCGTCCGCAAGGCCACCGGCATTCACGGTGCTGCGACCCACCTGCCCATAGCCGTCGTTCACGAGGTGGTATCGAAGGCGTCCTGCCCCGTATTGACCGTGCCCATCTAGAAAGCGTTAGAAGGTGTGGGGGATGCGACCATCAGCGGTTTTCGCCCGTCGAGGGCGTGGCAAAAACGAGCGACGCCAAATATATAAGGATGCCCAAGCCGATCAAGGACGCTCCGACAAACGCGAATAGGGCAAAGGCAAGCGGATGAATCCACCAAAGGCTGATGATCTCAATTACGAGTCCGACAATAGTAAGACAGCTGGAAATCCGGAACAGCTTCTCCATGCTGAATGGACTAGGTTTCACCGGCCGGGACTCCACATTTTCAGCTGATCGACCTGCGAAGCGTTGTGGATCGTGTCGTGACAGCCGCTCGTCAGGCAGGACATCTGGTTTGTTTTAAGAGAATCCATAAGAGCCACATGGACTGGATTTCCCTCAAAGCCACGCGCGCCCGCATGGCAGTGCAAGCACTGCAAGTTGCTGTAGCCGCCGCTCATCTCAATCTTGTCGGGCGGCCTGCCTACGTACTGTATGTAGATTCTCTTGACTCCTTGGAGTTTGTCCTTCAGCGGTCCGTAAATGGTGTAATCGGCATGACACGCATAGCACGCCGTGCCCGGCGGAACGCGATGATTTTGAAAATGCGCAGCAGGGAGGTATTTCGGATCGTCCACGTAAAGACTCTTTCCATAGTTTTCCATGCTGTGGCATGAAATGCAGAACTTGGTCTGCTCGGAGCGTGCCATGTGTGTCGACATTCCGGCCGCAACACAGAGCGCGGGCAAGACGCACAGTCCGATGAAGGCGAGGATTTTCCCCGTGGCTCCTCGGATGATAGACGGATGCACAAAAAACAGCGCAGCCACCGCGATGGTCACGGCGATGAGAGTTATGAGAAGTCCGATTGGTTGACTCACCATCTCTCCCGCAAGCCCTCGCCTTCAGACAGGGAGGAATTTAAACGAACTACTTTTTGGCGAGGCTGCGAATGTAGGAAACCAGGCCCTTAATCTGCTGGTCCTGAAGCGTGCTTGCATACCCGGGCATTTTGTTTCTCCCCTTCGCAATGACCGTGGCAAGCTCTTCGTCGGTTTCTTTTTGCACCTCAGGCGATCCAAAGTCGCGCACTCCCATCGACTTCATCGCCGGATTCCCTTTGCCGTCTGCACCGTGGCATGCCGAGCATTTGCTCCTGTAAGTGCTCGCGGCATCCTGGGCGCTAACTGAGGCGAGAGGAATCAAAATCCCACAAACGACCACGAAAACGCAGGAGAAAAAGCAAACCTTCCGTTTCTTCATCTCTGGCCTCCTAGAAGGGCGGCTGCATGCGCCAAATTTTCACCGCAGCGATCTGATGGTTTAGAAAGCGTATCGGAACGAGAATGTCGCGTTGCTGCCATTGAAATCCTGCAATGGTATCGCTGCCAACCCGAACGGGTTCGTTACACCCGCTTCGTTGTAGCCATAATAATTCCACGCCATTTTGTAGCTGAATCCTCGATAGACGTCCACCGTCACGGAGGCGTAGGGCATTTGATAGTTGAAGTCCAACGTTCCCGATGGCGTCAGAGGATTCAGAAAGATCGTGTTTCCTCGGACGAAGCTGCCAGCGTATCCCACGCTCGTCGTGACGCGTTTGATCGGCTTCCACATCAGACCGGCATGGGCGAAATGATCGTTGCTGTTATACGTCGAAAGCGTTCCCAAGCCAGCCGCTCCCACGGACGCGCCGGAAATCGGGCACGCGGTCGTGGCGATCCCGGGGGGAGACGTGCTGACAGGCACGCTTGACGAAGGCGGACCTGCAAACGTCGCGGTAATCGAATAGTTGAAGCAGATTTCCGATTGCGTGTATACGTTCCAAAAGTTGTAACCGAAATCGATGGCCAGATGCGGATTCGGCATCAGCATCGTAGTGAAACTGTAAGACCGGTCGTGCTCTAGATTGCTCACCGTTGTAGCGTCATCGCGATTCTCGTGAATTTCCACGGCCCCGGTTAGAGTGGCCCAGGCTTTGGGCGTGTATGTTGCGTGAACCTTATAGCTTTGAATATTGCGCGGATCGATTCGTGTAAAGGCCGCGTCGTTATCCCCGACCAACAAATTGCCGTTGATGTTCAGTTTGTCGATCGGATGATACGTCAGCCCAAGCACCAGCGCGTTCTCGTTGATCGTAAACGTGTTGACCGTCGGGCCGGTCGTAGGCACCGCCGGAGTGAAGGTAATCGAGCCGTCCGCGTTCAGAGTGCAGCCGGCTGGAAGACTTCCCGCCGTTAGAGCGCAGCTCCCGCGCGCGGCAAGATAATCGTTCGCGGCCGATGCCGTCGCGCCGCCTGGGTAATAAATATCAGCCGTCGTGTAGCTCAGTATCGAAGTTGCGATCTGGCGATTCGTGTAAACGTAGCCGATGAAGGCGTTAAGGCGTTTCGTGAAGTCGTAGTCGAGTTCGAAAGTATTGGACTTCACGTCTTGCTTCAAGAGATTTAGATTGAAGGCATCCACTAAATCTGCAGCAGAAGCGGCCGCGTGATTTGGGCATGTGGGCCCGCTAAAGGCGTTGCCCAGATCGCAATTGGCCGGAACAAAGTAACCAACGGGAGCACCCAAGCCCGTTCCGCCGGTCGTGAAAAGAGAACCGAGGATGCTGTCCCAAACTCCGGGAATCCGCCAATTGCTGAAATGAAAGAAGTCCTCTATGCGAAACTTGTCAGTAACCGCATAGACGCCGGACCAATCGGCATCGACTGAAA
>JASHRM010000239.1 GCA_030037315.1 Candidatus Acidiferrales bacterium | reverse complement strand
TCCACTTCATCGAGTTCGGCCGCCAGGAAGAAAAATCCAAGTCGGGCGGCAAGGGACTCGTCGAAAATCCCGACGAGCTGGCGGCTTTCCGTGAGTCGTATAAGCCGAAGAAGTTCGTCCCTGCTGCTTTCCAGAAGGGAACCACTGTAGGCGGCTTCATCGGCATCGATGGAGGCTCTACATCCACGAAAGCGGTCTTGTTGAGCGAAGATGGCGACGTTCTCTGCAAGTCGTACCAGCTTTCGAATGGCAACCCGATTCAAGACACGATCGAGATGTTCGAAAACTTGCGCGGACAGGTCGAAGAGCAGGGCGCGAACCTCGAAGTGCTGGGCGTCGCCACCACCGGCTATGCGAAAGACATCCTGAAAGACGTCCTCCATGCGGACGTGGCCCTCGTCGAAACCGTGGCGCATACCGAATCAGCGCTGAAGTTCTATGACGACCCGCACGTAATCGTCGACGTCGGCGGTCAGGACATCAAAATCATCATTTTGCACAACGGCCGCGTAAAAGACTTCAAGCTGAATACGCAATGCTCGGCGGGCAACGGCTACTTCCTGCAATCCACCGTCGAAGGCTTTGGTCTGAACGTCCACCAGTACGCCGACTTGGCTTTTTCCGCGCAAGCGATGCCGGTTTTCGGCTACGGCTGCGCCGTTTTCATGCAGTCCGACATCGTGAATTTCCAGCGTCAGGGCTGGCGTGCGGACGAAATCCTCGCTGGCCTCGCCGCCGTGCTGCCCAAAAACGTCTTTCTCTACGTCGCGAGCATTCCGAATCTTGCCGCTCTCGGCTCGCGTTTCGTCTTGCAGGGCGGAACGCAGAACAATCTCGCCGTCGTCAAGGCGGAAGTCGACTTCATCCGCAATAGCTTCCGCGCATCGGGCCGGCAGCCTGAAATTATCGTCCACGAGCATTGCGGCGAATCGGGAGCGATCGGCGCCGCGCAAGAATCGCTGCGGCTGTGGAAGAATGGCCAGCAGACCACATTCGTCGGTCTCGACGCGGTTCGCAAAATCGAATACCGCACTACGCGCAACGAAGCCACCCGCTGCTATTTCTGCAAGAACAATTGCTTGCGCACCTTCATCGACGTTCGCACCGAGCCCGCGAAAGATCTGATTCCGCTCGAAAAAGTCACGAAAGTCCCGCTGATGGTCGGCGAGCAGCGCCTGATCATCGCCACCTGCGAAAAGGGAACTGTCGAAGACCTGAACGATATGAAGGAAATCAAGTCCGGCCTCGACAAGATTCGCGATAAGCACCCGAACTTTGTCGACTACGCGTCCAAAGAGGTTTTCCGGCCAACCAACGCGAAGAGTGTTGCCGACCCCGTGCCTTCGCGGGCGTGGACCAAAGTCGCCAAACAGCGCGTAGCCCAAATCGAAGGCCGCAAAAAGCTGCGCATCGGCATCCCTCGCGTGCTTAACATTTATACCTACGCGCCGCTTTTCAACGCCTACTTCGAAAGCCTGGGCGTCCAGCCGGAAAACATCATCTACTCGGATTACACAAGTTCCGAGCTATACCGCGCCGGGGCGAGCCGTGGTGCGATCGACCCGTGCTTCCCGGCCAAAATCGGCATCTCGCACGTCTACAATCTCATCCAGGAAAAGCACCGCAAAAAGCCGCTCGATGTGATTTTCTTCCCCATGTACGACGTGCTGCATTCTTCCTTGACGAATATCGTCGGCGCGAATGCGTGTCCCACCGTCACTGCGACGCCCGAAACAGTGAAAGCCGCGTTCACCAAGGAAAACGACTTTTTCGCCGACAACAACCTCAAGTACATCGACCCGGTGCTGAATTTCGCCGACCGCAAGCTTTTCGCGCACCAGATGCTTCAGGCATGGCAATCCGTTCTCGGCCTCTCGCTTGAAGAAAATGACCGCGCCGTAGAGTCCGGCTTCGTCGCTCTGAAAGATTACGAGGCGGGCATCCGTAAGCGCGCGCGCCAGGTTCTCGACCAGCTCGAACGCGAAGATCGCATCGGCATCGTGATGTTGGGCCGTCCGTATCATCACGATCCGGGCTTGAATCACGAAATTCTCGACGAATTCCAGAAGCTCGGCTACCCGATCTTTTCGCAGAATACGCTGCCCATCGACGAAGACCTCCTAGAGCGCCTCTTCGGCGAAGAAGTTCGCGCCGGCGTGGTCAAGGGTCCGCTCGATATCAGCGATGCGTGGAAGAACTCCTATTCGTGCAGCACGAACCACAAAGTCTGGGCTGCGAAATTCACCGCCCGCCATCCGAATCTCGTTGCGCTCGAAATTTCCAGCTTCAAGTGCGGCCACGACGCGCCGATTTACGGCGTCATCGAAGGCATCATCGAACAGTCCGGCACGCCTTACTTCTGTTTCAAGGATCTCGATGAGAATAAGCCTTCCGGCTCGATCCGAATTCGCGTCGAAACCATCGATTACTTCTTGCGCCGCTATCGCGAGGAAGTGATTCGCAAGCGCAAGGCGACCGAAGACATCGAGGCGCAGCTCGCGGCCTTGGAATCCCGCCTGCGCGGCGAAATCGCGGACGCAGAATCCGTGCCGTCCGCACTGCTGCATGAAAGTATGCAGCGGGAGATTCAGGAAGTAGCAGGGGACTAAATCGAAAGCACAATCTCGTACTCAAACTCGGAGGACTTCAACAATGGCGACTGCACCAAAGTTCCGTATCGACGTGGACATCCACAACCTGCTCATGCAGCCGTCGGCAGGACCCAAACTGCCCGAACCTAAGGGCATGACGCTGCCCACACCTGTCTTTCCGCGTTTCCCCGAAAAGCTCAAAGATCCGGGCCCTGATGTGATTCCCGAGAAGCGCGATTGGTCGATGGAGCAGGTCTATCGCTCCATGCGCGGCTGGCTTTTCCCCTACATTCGTTCGCGCGTGATGCCGGGCATATTCCATCCCATCACCGCGTACCTTTTCGTCGAATACAAATGCAATCTCGATTGCTGGTATTGCTGGGCGTACAACAACAAAGTCCGCGGCATGACGGAAGATACCGCCAAGCGGTCGATCGATTTTCTCTATGACAATGGCTGCCGCGTCCTCGCGCTGATGGGCGGCGAACCGCTGCTGCGCCCCGATTTCGCCCACAAAGTTGTTTACTACGCCGCGAAAAAGGGCTTTTGGATTTACATCGGCACGAATGGCCGCCTGCTGCGGCCAGACGTTGCCGATCGCTTGGGCGACGCCGGCGTCTCCGTGTTCAATTTCGCGGTAGACGCATGGGACGAAAAGCCAAGCCTTCCGAAAGCCGTTGTGCCCGTTCAAAAGCACATCGAATACCTGATGAAGAAGCAGTACGTTTACGGCTATATGGTCTTCTTCAATCTCAACATTTGCCGGAACAACACGCAGGACGTGCGTCAGATCACCGAATACGCGCGTCAGCATCGCATCGCCACCGATTACCACATCAACGAGACGCCGATGCTTGAGCAGGATGAGCACTTCAAGCACATGAACGAAAATCCCACCTACATCCGTCCCGAAGACTGGCCGGAAATCGATTCGCTCGTCGATTGGATCATCGAAAAAAATAAGGCCGGCTACCAAATGGTGAATTCCGTCCAGCGCCTGCAGGAAATCAAGGCGTTCATCCGCATGGCCAGCGGCTCCGATCTCAAGCGCTTGGGCTGGAATGGCGACGGCACCGGCACGAATGGGGACGTGAAGAAAAAGCTGCTTGGCACTCCCGGCATCGTCGAAGACGAAAAGGGCGAGCTGCACTTCGCCGAATGGAATTGCCGCGCGGGCCAGAACAACGTGATCGTTCGCACAGACGGCACCGTGGCCCCATGCTTCCCCCTCTACGGCTCAACCTTCGACTGGGGGAACATCGACAAGCACAAATTCGAGGAAAATCAGCTCGAGGGCATGAAAAAGACCTGCCAGCAGCACTGCTTCTCCACGCTGAATCACAACCTCGCCTACTGCTACAACGATGCGCGCGTGATCAAGTTCGTCTGGACGAATCTGGTCACGAACAAAATGAAGGGCGGCGCGCGCAGCTTCGAGGATTAGCGCGTTGAATCTGACGCCGTCATCTTGTCTGTCCTGACGCAGGAAGGGAGCGAAGCGTCTTGGTGTTTTTCCGTGCGGAAATCGCCTCTTGCGATTTCCGCCGGGACCCGCAGCCGAAGAATCTCTCTTGTGAAAGCGCCAAAGGCACGACTCGTGCCGAGATCCGGGGCGCCTGTTCGCCAATGTTTCCATTTGCGCGCAATAGCTCCCTGATGCAAAATACGTGTGCTTCGCCAGTTGCAGCCGCATCAAATCCTTGTAGGTTCATCGCGTATTTTGCGAGCGGAGGAATAATGTTCCAAGGTCGAAACTGCGTCTCGTGCAGCTCGAACGCCGGCATTTTTAATGGCGCTTCGCTTCGCCGAAGCGCTTTGTCTCTCGCAGCCGTAGCTGTCTTGGTGTTGGGTATCCTCGGTTTTGCCTCGCGCGCAATGGCCGCCGACGATGCGGCAGCCACATTTAAATCGCAGTGCGTGGTTTGCCATGGCGCTGACGGCACCGGAACGCCGACCGGCAAAAGCCTGAAGGTTGCCGACTTGACTTCGGAGGCTGTTCAGAAAACGCCAAATGCCCAGCTTGCTGCCGTTGTTTCTGACGGCAAGAACAATATGCCGCCGTTCAAGAATTCACTGAGCAAAGAGCAAATTGACGGCCTCGTCGCTTACGTGAAGGCGACATTCGGAAAGAAAAAGTAGCGAACGCGGTTAGAACCTCTCTTTCGAACGAAAGGCCCTGCGGCCCACGGTGAATCCACGAATTTGTCATGGGCTTTTTCTTCAGCCCGCCGTGCGAAGCAATCGCCCAATTCCTTCAGAGAATTCCCTCGCCGGCCCCAGCAGGCTCACAACTAGAAATCCGTCGCCATCGAAATCGTAAAAGTGTCCCGGGTGCGCCAGCACGCAAGTCTTCTCGAGCAGTCCGATGGCCAGCTCTTCATCCGACCGCACTGCGGGGACTCGCAGCACTGCATACCAGC
>JASHRM010000238.1 GCA_030037315.1 Candidatus Acidiferrales bacterium | reverse complement strand
GGGTCGTGCGACATCGTCTCGGGCAGAAATTTCAGCGCGACGTTGCGGCCCAGGCGAGAGTCTTCGGCACTGTAAACAATGCCCATCCCGCCTCCGCCGAGTTTTTCAAGGATTCGATAATGCGAAATCGTCTTGCCGATCATGGCCGAGGGAGCCGAAATGTTAGGCCAGCGATGAAGGCAAGTCAACGCCGGAGGATTATGGTTGAGACATTTCTCGGTAAGTCCTTTTTCCCCAGTTCGTACGATTTTTTGTGTATGGCCGATGCCCCGGCAAATTCGCGACGATTGCGTTGGATCGTGACCCTGACTAGGAAGCGCTTATGCGGTATGGGTTCATTTCTCTGCTTGGTCTGCTGTTAGTGAGTTCCGTCCCCGCGGCGGCTCAAACTTTCGCAGCTGAAATCCCTCCTCCGCGCGAATCAATCCCTCGGCGGCTGGTGTTGCCTGCTCTGCCGTCGCGGCCTGCTTCCCCATCGCCGGCCATCCGCCTGAATCTCAAATTGCCTGCTGCCGTGCCCGACCATTTCACGGACTTGCTGTCCGCCTCCTATCAGCCTGAGAGCAACCTAGCGACCCGCTTTTCCATCGAGGAGGACCGGACACCTTTCGCCAGTGAATCGAGCATGCCCGTTGCTCAACTGGGAAAAGGCCGCCTGCAAATTGCGGGGTTTCAGCAAACGATCCGGGAATATCCGCAATTTACCGGGCAACCGCTCCCTCCAAGGATCCCCGATCAAGCACGCGTGACGCGCAGCGAGGATCTTGCCGGGTTGAGTCTTCGTTTCAACCTCGGCAAGGGCTCGGGAAACCAGCCAGTCCAAGTTTGGCGAAGCCTTCGTTCATTCTTCGGAAGGTAAAGACAACCGGTTGGTTCTGGTCAGCGAGCAATTCTGAAATTGATCCGTCATTAGACGGGCCATTTTCCGGGATGCCGACGACTCGGAAATGAAGGCGACTGCCTCGGCGATCTCGAAGAGCTGCTGTTTCCGGTTTTCCTTGCATCATCTTGTCTCGAACGTTAAGGTTCCCCAAAGCCGATCCAAGTCGAGGAGGCATCGCGTGACGTGAAAAATAACATTTGGAGGGCTGTTGTTGAAGTCGGTTTTATCATTTTTCTGTTCTATTCGAACCTGTTGATGGGCGAGATGGAACGGACAGCTGGCGGCCGCAATAAAGGTTTGCTGTGGGAAGTGCAGGATATCTTCACGCGAAGAAACTTACTCGTCGCTGTGATTGCGGCATTAATCGGTTACCTGCTGGTGGAGCGGCTGCGCGATGGCTCGCGGTACGGCGAGCGAAGGCAGCGTTAGGTTAATAGCGCCCATGAGGGTGGCGGCGGGACAGCGAAAACAAATGATTCATTGGAAGACTTTGATGCTTCGAGGAATTGCGACGGTGGCGGTGGCGCTGTTGCTTGGCGCGGTGGCGGTGGCGCTGTTGCTTGGCGCGGCGGCGGCGTGCGCGTCCGCGCAGGAAAAACCGGAGGGCGCGGCGCTTTTCAAACAGCATTGCGCGAGCTGCCACGTCAGCGCGGCAAATCCTAACACGCAGCCTGTAGCCACAACAGCCTCGATCGTTCCAGGAAGAGCGCCATCCAGAGAAATTCTGTCGCAGAAAACGCAAGAAGAAATTTTGCGCGCGCTCGAATCGGGGCCGATGATTCTTTACGGCAATCAGATTGTCGAAAGCGAACGCCGCGCGATCGCCGCTTACTTGACGCCAAAGAAAGGCGACGCTGCCACAGCGGCGATGGCAAATATGTGTGCGATGAGAAGCGGCATTAGCCCGGCAGGTCTGCAAAATCCAGAGAATTGGAACGGCTGGGGACTCGACATCGTCAATTCGCGCTACCAGACGCATACAGGAATCCGCGCCGACAATATTTCAGGACTGAAATTGAAATGGGCCTGGGGAGTACCCGATGCGAGTACTGCGTACGGCCAGCCGACGATCGTCGATGGGAAGGTGTTCGTCGGTTCCGGCGATGGCAGGGTTTACGCGCTGAATGCTGAAACAGGCTGCACTCTTTGGACCTATCAAGCGGAAACGACCGTGCGCGCGGCGGTCACGGTTGGGCCCGGCGAGCATGGACATCCACTCGCGTATTTCGCGGACGGCGAGGCGATGCTTTACGCGGTCGATGCCGACACCGGGACGCTCGTGTGGAAGAACAGAGTCGATTCGCACCGCTTGGCGCGTATCACTGCAGCGCCGCAACTTTACCGCGGGCGAATCTACGTTGGACTTACTGGGAATGAAGAATTGGCCGGCGGCGATCCGACTTATCCGTGCTGCACATTTCGCGGAAACGTGGTTTCAGTTGACGCGCTGACTGGCAAAGTGATTTGGAAAGGCTACGCGATTGCCGAAGCGCCGCACGAAATGAAGCCCGGCGAGAGCCACGCCAAGTTTGGTCCGGCGGGCGCGTCGATCTGGGACGCTGCAACGATTGACACGAAGCGCGGCGTGCTTTACGTGGGCACAGGCGACGCGTTCGTCGATCCGGCGGCTGACGGCACGGATGCGATCATCGCATTCGACCTGACGACGGGGAAAAGGCTGTGGGTGCGGCAGAAGACTCCGAACGACGTCTTCAATTTCGGGTGTCTCGATCCGCGCCACATAAATTGCGGCAACGGACCGGGCCCGGATGTGGATTTTGGCTCTTCTCCAATCTTGGAAGATCTTGGTGATGGCCATCGAGTGTTGCTCGCCGGCCAAAAGTCGGGTGTGATGTTCGGGCTCGATCCAGACAATGGCGGAAAAGAGCTTTGGCAGGTTCGCGTCGGCCACGGCAGTGGACTGGGCGGGATCGAATGGGGCTCGACGAGCGATGGCAAATACGTTTACGCCGCGAATTCGGATATTTCGACGCTGGGGCGTGTGCCCGGAACTGTTCCGCCGCCCCCGGGTGGCTTGGCCGCAATCGACATTCGCACGGGGAAATTAGTCTGGAAGGTGATGCCGCCGAAGCCGGCATGCGAAGGCAAGCCCGGTTGCAGCGCGGGGCAGCTCGCGGCGGTGACGGCGATTCCGGGCGTCGTGTTCTCAGGCTCGATGGACGGGCATTTGCGAGCGTATGCGTCGGATGACGGAAAAGTGATCTGGGATTTCGATACGACGCCCGAGTTTCACACCGTCAATGGCGTTGCGGCCCACGGTGGATCGATGAGTGGCAGCGGACCTACGGTTTCGGGAAACATGGTTTTCGTCACGTCGGGGTTCGATGTAACAGCTGGAATGGCAGGAAACGTGTTGCTGGCGTTCGAGGATGAGGCTGCCAAGAAGTAGCCGTCGATAAACCGGCGCTGACGCAAGGCCCAAAGAGCGGGCGCTTCGTCTGCAGTCAGGACAGGCGAGACGCTCGCGCTAGAGGAATTCGTCGAGCCTGCATGTAGCTTGAACCGCTGATAGGACTTGCCTCTAAGAAGCGCCATCGAGCATCATATGGACCGTATGATCTGGCTTATTCTTGTGCGTCGAACGTTGATCGGCCCGCTCCCCGCGCGCCGCACCTCTCGCTGTAGACCCCATCTCTAATCTGCTAAACTGCCTTGATTTAGCGCGATACAAGCCAACACAAACGAGTCCGAACCCTGGGAAAAGTGAATTGACGACCACGAACAAACCGCCGGTATCGACTGAAAAATCCGGCGCTACAAGCTCGTTTGCGAAGCCGGTCGCTGTGGGCGAGCGGCTGGTCGATCGAATCGGCAACACGCCTCTGCTGAAGCTGGTCGGGACCGGCACCGAATTTCCCAACGTGACGATTTGCGCGAAGGCGGAATGGTTCAATCCGGGCGGATCGGTAAAGGACCGCGCAGCGTACTCGATGATTCGAGAAGGCGAGCGGCGCGGCGATTTGCGGCCAGGGAAAATCATTCTCGATGCGACGAGCGGAAACACCGGAATTGCTTACGCGATGATCGGCGCGGCGCTGGGATACCGGGTGAAACTGTGCCTGCCGACGAGCGCGTCGCCCGAACGAAAACAGATTTTGCAAGCATACGGCGTGGATATTGTCTACACGCCGGGCGATGAAGGCACCGACGGCGCGATTCGCCGCGTGAAGGAGATTTACGCATCCGACCGCGAGAAATACTTTTATCCCGATCAATATGGGAACGCGGCGAATCCCGCGGCGCACTATAACGGAACGGCTCCCGAAATCTGGGAACAAACCGGCGGGCAGATCACGCACTTTGTGGCGGGGCTTGGGACAAGCGGAACGTTCGTGGGCACCACGCGGCGGCTGAAGGAACTGAATCCGAAAATTCGGTGCATCAGCATGCAGCCGGATTCTGGATTTCACGGGCTTGAGGGCTTGAAGCACATGGCGACCGCGATTGTCCCGCCGATTTACGACCCCAGCTTGGCGGATGAAAACGTGGAAGTGCAAACCGAACCCGCGCAACAAACCGCGAAGCGGCTGGCGCGCGAAGAAGGAATTCTGGTAGGCGTGAGCGCGGGCGGCGCGCTCTACGCGTGTCTCGAGCTGGCGAAACGAATTCCACGCGGAGAGCGAGCGTTGATTGTGACGATTTTTCCGGATTCGGGCGAAAAATATTTGAGTGAACGGTTTTGGAGCGAGGATTGAGCGTCGCGCCCCTGAAAATAGCGGACGAGCTGATGAAGCGTCTCCACGCGCATGGCGTGGAGACGTATCCGCACGAGTGCTGCGGCGCGCTGCTCGGGCGGGATGGTGAAGGCGCGCGCGAGGTTCTGGAACTTATGCCGCTGGCGAATCAACGGAACGATTCGCCGCGCAACCGCTTTGAAATAACGCCGGATGACTACCGCCTTGCGGAAAAAACCGCGCGCGAAAAGCGAATCGAACTGATCGGATGGTATCATTCCCATCCCGATGCACCGGCTCGGCCAAGCGAGTTCGATCGCGATCACGCGTTGCCGTGGTTCAGCTACATTATCGTGAGCGTGCAGAAGGGCGAGCCGAAGGATACGACTTCGTGGCGTTTGCACGATGACCGGGCGGCCTATGATCCCGAGGCCATTGAAGTCGTGCCGCATCCGAGCGGCATCTAATAGGTTCAACTAAGAGGAGGCAGGGCGAATGGCAGTTAAGGTGATTATTCCCACGCCGTTGCGAGCATACGCAGGCAAGCAGGAAAGCGTGGACGTGCAGGCGGGCACCGTGGGCGAAGCCCTTTCGGCGCTTACAGGCAAGTTCAGCGATTTGAAGAAGCATCTGTTCGCGGACGATGGCCGGCTGCGGAGCTTCGTGAACGTGTATGTGAATGATGAGGACATTCGCTACCTGCAAAAGGATCAGACGAAGGTGAAGGAAGGCGACACGATCAGCATCGTGCCTTCGATTGCCGGCGGCGCACACAGGCGTTGAGGAGCGTGTAAGCAGCCAGAGAGACACTATGGCGACTAAAACAGACATTCCAGCTGCTGCAAAACAACCGGCGACGCTTTCAAAGCAGGAAGTGCTGCGCTACAGCCGCCACCTGATTATGCCGGAAGTCGGCATGGATGGGCAGCTGAAGCTGAAGCAGGCAAAGGTTCTTTGCATCGGCACAGGCGGGCTCGGCGCGCCGCTCGGGCTCTATTTGGCAGCCGCGGGGGTAGGACGGATCGGACTGGTGGATTTCGACGCGGTCGATTTCACGAATCTCCAGCGGCAGGTGCTTTTTGGGACGAGCGACGTGGGGCGCCCGAAAATCACGGCCGCCGCCGACCGTTTGCAGAATTTGAATCCTGAGATTCAGATCGACGCCTACGAGACGCACCTAACGAGCGAAAATGCGCTGGACCTCTTCAAGGACTACGACATCATCGTCGACGGAACGGACAATTTTCCGACGCGATACCTTGTAAACGATGCGTGCGTTCTTCTGGGCAAGCCCAATGTCTACGGATCGATTTTCCGGTTCGAAGGGCAGATCACGATTTTTGGCTATCAAGGCGGGCCGTGCTACCGCTGCTTGTATCCCGAACCGCCTCCGCCAGGGCTGGTGCCATCGTGCGCGGAAGGCGGAGTCTTGGGAGTGTTGCCCGGAATCGTCGGCACGATCCAGGCGGCCGAGACGCTCAAGCTGATTATCGGCAAAGGCGATCCGCTCGTCGGCCGCCTGCTGCTTTTTGACGCCCTGGCGATGAAATTTCGCGAGTTGAAGCTGCGCAAGAACCCGGAATGCCCAGTCTGCGGAGCGCACCCGACTGTGACAAAACTGATCGACTACGCCGAATTTTGCGGCATTCGTGGCGAGGAGGCACCAAGCACCGTGATAAATATTCCCGAAATTACGCCGAGCGACCTGAAATCGCGCCTGGACCGCGGCGATGACCTTTACATTTTGGACGTGCGCGAGCCGCACGAATACCAAATCTGCAATCTTCACGGGCACCTGATTCCGTTGGGCGAGCTTGCGCGGCGCGTGCATGAGCTCGATAGCTCGCGCGAGATCGTGGCGCATTGCAGGAGCGGAAAGCGCTCGGCTGAGGCTGTCCAGTTTTTGCAGCAGGCCGGGTTCCGCAAAATCTGGAACCTGAAGGGTGGTATTCTCGCGTGGTCGGACGAAGTCGATCCATCGGTTCCGAAATACTAATCGCGAGCGGCGAGCGGTAGAAATCCATCGGAGGATTTGAATGGCAACGACGAAGATCGTTTGTCGCAACGACGGCTCCATCCGGATCGAAGGGGATTTCGAGATTCAGGATCAGGATGGAGGCGTGTATGGGTTGGGCGGGCGGACGAAGATTGGCCTATGTCGTTGCGGGCATTCCGAAACCAAGCCGTTCTGCGATGGCTCTCATAAGAAGACAGGTTTTCAAAGCGTGTTGAAAGCTTACGACCTTCCTTCCGCACCACCCGCGCCGCCAGCTCCCAAGCCATAACGCCCGCCGGGTTTTCGGATTCATCGCGACAATCAATCTGTGTCTCCCGCTGTGATGTGTATCAGTTTGCGACACAGCATCCGGAGGGGCGCCGCAGCTTCCACCGAAACGCGTAATATTAAGCGAGGCCGCAGAGACGTCCACAGGGGCATGGGCTGCATTGGGCCACAGAGGTTGTGTTGT
>JASHRM010000237.1 GCA_030037315.1 Candidatus Acidiferrales bacterium | reverse complement strand
GGTGGCCGCCGTGCGCCAGATTCATGCCGAGCACGGTGTCCCCGGGCTTCAGCGCCGTCATGTAGACGGCGATGTTTGCCTGCGTGCCCGAGTGCGGCTGCACGTTGGCGTGTTCGGCGCCGAAAAGAGATTTCGCGCGGTCGATTGCAAGCTGTTCGGCTTGGTCCACAAATTCGCAGCCGCCGTAGTAGCGCTTGCCGGGATAGCCTTCGGCGTATTTATTCGTGAGCACCGACCCCATCGCTTCGAGGACCGCTTCCGAGACGAAATTTTCGGACGGGATCAGCTCCAGGCCCGAAGACTGGCGTTGCGCTTCTTCGCGGAGGATTGTCGCGATGGCCGGATCGGTCTCCTCAAGAGGACGGCTCATGCGGTGAAGTTCAGGCGTTTCTTTGGCTGTTTGCTTTGGCATGAATGCGCCCATCTTAGCAGATGGGCCGCGTTGCGCGAAGTTCGCGCCCGAAGCCAGCGCGATCTGATATTCGGCGAGCGCGCAGCGAAGTTGCTCCCGCGAAGTTTCGACGAGTGCGCCACCGGTGAAGCGCAAATCGTGCGAAACCTCGCGAAGGATATACGGAGGCAGGTTCAGAGGCGCATTGGCTTCGGACTCAGAGGCGAATTCCATTTCGGCGAGGACTAGGCCTTCGAGCGCGCCCGCGAAAACGTCAATTCCAAATGGCGGAATGCTGTAGCGGGTTTTTGCAAGCGTTCGCGCGGGCAGGCTCTCAAGGACTGCGAACTCCTCGGGGCTTAGATAAAAGCTGGTGATCAAACCCTGCCGAGCGTTTCCACCGCAGTCGGGGATTTTCTGTGTGAGCTTGAAGACGAGCGGACCATCGGCGGATTGCTGCCTGCGCAAGCGAAGGCGCGTCCCGTCGATGTAGCGGTCGGCGATTCGCCGGATCGCCACTGCTTGGGCGCCCTCGGGAAACTTCGCCAACAAGAAGCGGCGTTCCCATTCGATCCGGGCGTATTTCGGTTCGTTCGGCATGTTGCGCCGCGATAACAACGTGCCCCATCATCCCTTTTTGGGCATACAAGTGTGCAACAAACATGCCGATTCCGGTATTGCGGTTGTGAAATTTCGCTAGTAAAGTTTCGCGGATAGTTGAAGTCAGCCAGATTCGGGATTAGCAGACGATATGCCCACCACGCTAACCGCGCCTCCGATAGAGATCGAAATTGAGCTGCCCCTTTCCGATCACAATGGCAATGGAACCGGAGGTCTTCCGCCGGACGGGCCGGGCGACGAACCGCACGAAGTGTCGGAGCTTGACCCCAGACGCTCGCCGCGGCACCGCGGCGCGTATCGCATGTTCACGTTTTTCGGAATCGCGTGGATCGTATTTCTGTTCGCCGCTTTGACTCTTGTTCTGGAATCGCGCTGGGTTCACTCGAAAGATTGGGTTTCCATTCCACTGCCGAACGCTTTGTACCTTAGCACGGCGATTCTTCTTGCCAGCAGCGTTGCGATCGAGTTTGGGCGATCGGCGCTTCGCGTGAGAAATGCCGAAAAATCTGCGCGGTGGATTCTTGCCGCGGGCGTGATGGGTTGCGCGTTCATTGCGTGCCAGATATTTGGCTTGGCGCAGAGCAGCTGGCGCGGAATCAACCCGAATGACAATCCAGGGGCGTTTTTCTTTTATCTGCTGACGGGAACGCATGCGGTTCATCTGATCGTTGGCATGATCGCGCTTCTGTGTGCGGGCTTGGTGACGCTTCGCAAGACGGTAAGCGCAAACCAGCAGCCGGCGCTCGATACGATTGCAGTTTATTGGCACTTCGTCGACGGACTATGGCTGTATCTTCTCACTCTGCTTCTTTTCACCGTCCAAAGCTAGAGCTGTCCGCGAGATTCGCTAACGGCACCGGCTGCGGTTCGCCCGCGCGCGATTGATTGACTTCACTTCGCGCGTCCCATAACCTAAATCGTTGCGCGCCAAAGATTCGAGCGATTCTTGCGCGCGAAATCCAAAACAAGGTAAGAAATGGCCGACCTGAAACTGACGACGCGGGCGGAAGACTACTCCGAGTGGTACAACCAAGTGGTTTTGCGCGCCGAGCTTGCCGACTACGCTCCTGTGCGCGGCTGCATGATCGTGCGCCCGTACGGCTGGGCGCTTTGGGAGAACATCACTGCGGCGCTCGACAAGCGGTTCAAAGCCACAGGCCACGTCAACGCTGCATTTCCGCTGCTGATTCCGCGCAGTTTCATCGACAAGGAAAAATCGCATGTCGAAGGGTTCTCGCCCGAGCTTGCCGTTGTCACGCACGGAGGCGGCGAAGAGCTCGAAGAGCCTCTTGTGATTCGCCCGACATCGGAGACGATCATCGGGCACGCCTATGCGAAATGGATTCAGTCGTATCGCGACCTGCCCGTTTTGATCAATCAGTGGAACAGCGTGGTGCGATGGGAACTGCGCACGCGGCTATTTCTCCGCACGCTCGAATTTTTCTGGCAGGAGGGCCACACGGCGCACGCGACTGCCGAGGAGGCCGAAGCCGAAACGCGTCAAATGCTCGACGTGTACGCGGACTTTGCAATTAATGAGGCCGCAGTGCCCGTCATTCCAGGCCGCAAGTCTGCTGCGGAACGCTTTGCGGGGGCCGAACAGACCTATTCCATCGAGGCCATGATGGGCGATGGAAAGGCCCTGCAGGCGGGCACGTCGCACAATCTCGGCCAGAATTTCGCCAAGGCGTTCGAGATTCGCTACCTTGATAAAAACGGTGTGCTGCAGCATTGCTGGACCACATCGTGGGGCCTTTCGACGCGTTTCGTCGGCGCAATCATCATGGTTCACGGAGATGATCAGGGACTGATTTTGCCTCCGCGGCTCGCGCCCCATCAGATCGTTATCGTCCCGATTTTCAGGACGGACGAAGAGAAAGCCGCGGTTTTCGAAAACGCGCAGCGGCTACGTCGCGAACTGGTGGACGCCGGGATTCGCGTGAAGATGGATGAGCGCGAAGGCATGAGTCCCGGATTCAAATTCAACGACTGGGAAATGCGTGGCGTTCCGCTGCGAATGGAACTCGGGCCCAAAGACGTCGCCAAAGGTTCGGTGGTGCTGGCGCGCCGCAACCGTCCCGGCAAGGAAGGAAAAGCGTTCGTAGCGCAGCAGGGAATTGCGGCGGCTGTGTCGCAGCTGCTGGCTGAAATTCAGAAATCGCTGCACGATCGCGCGCTCGAATTCCGCAAGGCGAATACGTTTGAGCCCGCGAGTTACGAAGACTTCAAGAAAGCCGTCGAAAAGGGATTTGCATTCTCGTGGTGGTGCGGTGGCGGCGATTGCGAAGCCAAGATTAAAGAAGAGACGAAAGCCACGATGCGCTGCATTCCCATCGAGCAGCCAGGCGGCTCAGGGAAGTGCATTTTCTGCGGCCAGTCTGCCAGCGAGAAAGCCATTTTCGCCAAGGCATACTGAGTCCTCACAGCCCTTCGCCAGACAGTCTTTTGCCCACACATTCAGGTAAGCCGGTGTCATTCAGGGCCAGCGAAGCGACTCGACCGAAGAATCTGCCGTTACGCTCTGCCGAAAACGCCGTTTACTCATCGCGAACAACTGTACTTCGACAGGGCTAGCGCAAAAATGCGGCTGTGCTAGCTTGAAACAACGGGAAGTTGAAAAAGTGATCGAGAGGGGCGCCCTTCGATTACACACTGGTGGTCCAATGGCACGAAACCAGCGATCCAGCGAGCATGGCGGTTCCAAGCTGAACCTGATCATTACCCTGCTGATCTTGGGGTGCATGCTTTTTGCCGGATTCAAGATCGTGCCGATTTATATCGCCAATTACCAGTTCCAGGATTCGCTGGAAAGCGAATCCCGGTTCGCGTTGAGCGGCTACCCGAAAAAAAGCCCGGACGACATTCGCGACGATATCTACAAGAAAGCGCAGGAGTTGGGCATTCCGGCCAAAGAGGAAGATATAAAAGTGGACGTCGCCAACGGCAGCGTCGATCTCTCACTTGATTACTCAGTGCCGGTCGACTTGTCTGTCTATCAACTCACGCTACAATTTCATCCCCACGCAGACAACCATACGATTTAGAATATCCTTCTGTATCAAGTAGATGCCTTACTTGACCATGGCCGGTACGTCCAGCGCCGGCGAAAGTGTGCCGCGAGTGTCGCTGCTTGGCGGGCAGCCAGCCTGACCGCGGTATGCCGGAGAAATTGGATTGCAGATTCGAATCGGACGCGGTTTTTGGTCTTCCCGATCAGGTGCAGGAATACTCATCGGGGGGCTCGCCCTTTTTCTTACCGCTGCCTGCGTTTTCGCCTACTACTACATCCAGTTTGGCCACCTGATTAACGAGCGGCTTACCGGCCAAATCTTCCAAAACACTTCAGAGGTGTATTCGGCGCCGGGGCACATCTACACCGGCGAATCGATGAAGCTGGGCGATCTTTCAAGCTACTTGCTGCGCGCCGGCTACCAGGAAGGGCCGGTAACGGGCTCGCCGGGCGAGCTGCACGTGACGCATAACGCGATCGAGATTCGTCCGTCTGCCGAATCCTATTTCCAGGGGAACAACGCGCTGCGAGTGCAGTTTTCCGGCTCGACCATTTCGCACATCACGGAACTTCCTGGCGGATCCGAAGCGGACTCCGCTGAGATCGAGCCGCTTCTGCTGACCAACTTATTCGATAGCTCGCGCGAAAAGCGGCGGCTGGTGCGGTTTGAGGACTTGCCCCCGAACATGGTTCACGCGGTGCTCGCGGCGGAAGATAAGCGATTCTTTGAGCATGGCGCGCTCGATATGGTGCGCGTTTTCGGCGCCGCATTTCATGACGTGAGCCGCGGCCAAAAGGCGCAGGGCGCCAGCACGATCGACATGCAGGTGGCGCGCACGTTTTTCTTCACTACAAAGCGCGAGTGGCGGCGCAAGCTGAAAGAAGTGTTGATGGCCGCTGAAATCAACGAGCGCTTTTCCAAGCAGCAAATTTTCGAGCTTTACGCCAATGACATTTATCTCGGCAACCGCGGAAGTTTCTCGATTCGCGGATTTGGAGAAGCCGCCGAGGCGTATTTCGGCACCGATGTGCGCGAATTGACCTTGGGTGAATCGGCATTTCTCGCCGGTATCATTCGCGCGCCGAACCGCTATTCAAACGCCGAGCGCCACGTGGAGCGCGCCGATGAAGTTCGCGATCGCGTTCTGGGCGAAATGGTGGAAGACGGCTACATATCCCCAGAAGACGAAGCCGTCGCGAAAAAATCGAAACTGAAATTTGTAAACGGCGGATCAGGCAGCAGTTCGGCTCCTTACTTTGTCGATATGGTGAAGGACCACCTGCTCGAGAAATTCTCCGAAAGCGACCTCGAGAACCAGAGCTATCGCATCTACACGACGCTTGACCCGGATCTCCAGCAAGCGGCGGGAGAAGCCGTCCAGATCGGCGTCGCCGACGTTGATAAGCTTCTGGCCCGCAAATTCGCCCTTTGGAAGAAGAAAGGCGAATCCGTGCCGCCCGTCCAGGTGGCGCTGGTCGCGCTCGATCCGCATACCGGAGAAATTCGGGCTCTGGTTGGCGGACGCGACTACGGCGAGAGCCAGCTGAATCACGCCCTGGCCAAACGCCAGCCCGGATCGGCGTTCAAGCCGTTCGTGTACGCAGCAGCTTTCGACAATGGCATTCAAGGGCTCCAGCCCGTCGTCACTCCAGTGACCATCGTCGACGATTCGCCCACCACATTCGAGTTTGATGGCAAGGAATACACGCCGGACAATTACAGCCAGGAATTCTATGGTCCCGTCACGGTGCATGATGCGCTGATGCGTTCGCTCAACGTCGCAACGGTGAAGGTCGCGGAAATGATTGGCTATCAGCGCGTCGTGCAAGTGGCGCGACAGATGGGACTCGGCTCGAATATCCAGGCTACTCCAGCGGTTGCGCTCGGCGCATACGAGATGACGCCACTCGATGTGGCCGCGGGATACACGGCGTTTGCCTCCGGCGGCGTGCGAGCGGAGCCGCTTTTCATTCGCAGCGTGATTTCAGCTGACGGAAGCACCGCGGAGTCGAACGTGCCCCAGACGCGTTCTGTGCTCGATCCGCGTGTGGCGTTTCTCGTAACCAGTCTTATGGAAGACGTGATCAATCACGGCACGGGATATCCCGTGCGTGCCATGGGCTTTGACGCCCCGGCCGCGGGCAAAACGGGCACTTCGCGCGACGGCTGGTTCGCGGGTTACACGTCGAATTTGCTCTGCGTTGTCTGGGTCGGATTTGACGACAATCGCAATTTGGGCCTTGCGGGCGGCCAGGCAGCAGCGCCCATCTGGGGCGAATTCATGAAGCGCGCGATTCTCATTCCCGGATACCGAGGCGCGCGGGGCTTTGATCCACCTGCCGGCGTAGTCGAGCAGACAATCGATCCGCAAACGGGACAGCTTGCGACTCCGTCGTGTCCAAAGCAGGAGACTGACTATTTCGTGCAGGGCAGCGAACCTACTCAGTATTGCGAGCTTCACGGCGGCTCGCTGGCGCAGTCCGCGCCCGGTTCGTGGCTCTCCCATCTTTTTGGCAAGAGCGATTCGCCTGCGCCTCCGCCAGGAGTAAATGGAGCTAATACCACCGCGCAGAACGGCGAGCGGCAGCCTCCGCAGGCCGCCAACGGCCAGTCCAATCCCGGGGATCCCGATGCCCAGCAGCCGCCCAAGAAAAAGGGCGTCTTCGGACGGATTTTTGGTGGTATCTTCGGAAGCAACAAGCAGCCGGCGGACGACTCAAAACCTCAAAAGTAGCTTCTGAAAACGCCGGCCCACAAGGAGAAGGGCAATGAAACCTTTGGCCTTCTTCGTCACCGCGCTAATCATCTTAGCCGGAACGAGCAGTGCATCAGACGATCTCAACAAGAAAGACGTGCCAAGCGCTTCCATAGACGCGTTCGCGCAAACGTCGTCCTCCAAGACCTCCGAATCGCATCCGATGACGGCGAGTCAGATTGCGGAGATGAAAGCGCAAATCCTGATGGCCCGCAAGGATTACGCCGAAGCCGCCATAGCGTATCAGCATCTTCTCGAGCAGGATCCGCACAACGCCAGAATGCTCAATCAGGTAGGAATCGCCTATCAACAACTGGGGCAGCCGGGTCTGGCGGAACGCTACTACAAGCAAGCCTTCAACGCGGATAAAACCGGATCGCAGGCCGTCAATAATATTGGAACGATCGAGTACGGCCGCGGCCGCTACGGAAAAGCGATTAAATATTACAAGAAGGCCGTTTCGATTGGCGGCGATCTGGCGCCGGTTTACAGCAACTTGGCGTATGCCTACTGCGCGATCAAGGCGTATCCGAAAGCAATGGACGCGTTCAATTCGGCTCTCGCGCTCGACCCGACGATTTTTGATTCGCATGGCAATGCTGGCTCAATAATGCAGCAGCGAACCGCGGCCGATCAGGCCGAGTTGTATTTCCTGCTCGCGAAATCGTATGCCAAACGAGGCGACGTTGAGCATACGGCCAAATATTTGAAAATGGCGCGGGATGATGGCTATCGGAACTTCCGCTCCGCTGAGAAAGATCCCGCATTCGCCAAGGTGATTAAAGACCAGCGCGTGCAAGACGTGCTGCGGGTGCAGCCCGCCTACGCCGAATCGACGCCACGGCCCGCGACGAACTGATCCAGCTTAGAAATGGCAGGTTTGTCATTCCGAGCCGCTCTGGCAAAGCCATGCGAGGAATCCCTCTTGTAACCCTGAGCCGATCGGCTGCCGTGCGCGCCTGCCTGGCACGCCGCGTCTCGTGCGATTTGCTATAATACGCGCCCGAGATGGCCTTCCGGCTAGTGCGACGCCTGCTTCTGCTTGTGTGCATTTTTGCAGGCATTTCAGCCGGTCTCCCTGCCAACAACGTAAGCGCCGGTTCCACCGGTGATTCCAACGTCCTGGTTCTACGAATCGATGGCGAAATCGAGCCGCTGCTCGCGGGCTACATCGTTCGCGAGATCGACGGAGCGGGAAGCCAGCACGCGAAGTTGATTCTGATCACGATCAATACGCCCGGCGGGCTAGACACTTCGATGCGGGAGATTATCCAGGCAATCCTGCGGTCGCCCGTTCCCGTGACGATTTACGTTTCGCCTTCGGGCGCTCGCGCCGCCTCTGCCGGATTTTTCATACTCATGTCCGCCGACGTAGCGGCGATGGCGCCCGGAACAAATACCGGCGCAGCATCGCCCGTTTTTGAGATGTTCGGCCAGACCGTGCAGATCGACGACACGATGAAAAAGAAGGTTTTCAACGATGCGTCGGCATTCCTGCGCAGTTATGTCAGCAAGCGCGGGCGAAACGTCGAACTGGCGAATACCGCCGTGACCGATGCGAAGGCATTCAGCGACAAGGAAGCGCTCGATGGCAAGCTGATCGACTTGATCGCCGCGTCGCAAGACGATTTGCTGAATAAGCTCAATGGCCGCACGATTGCGCGCTTTGACGGATCCACCACGCAACTCGATCTCTCGCATCCGGTGTTGATCGAGCGGACGATGACGGGCCGCGAACAGCTGCTCTCGCACATCGTTGAGCCGAATATCGCATTTATTCTGCTGATTGTCGGAGCGATCGG
>JASHRM010000236.1 GCA_030037315.1 Candidatus Acidiferrales bacterium | reverse complement strand
TCGCGGGATTCACGTCCGCAGGACTGCCGGAGAGGACTACGCCATCCAGCGTTTGGGCCAAGCCGATCAATTCGGAGTCGCCGAGGGTCAGCGAAATCGCAACTGCTTGGCCGCCGGCATCCTGCAGCGACGCCAAATATCTCTCAAGTTGGCGGTCCTGTCCCGTAAGTTCTTCTTTTTTAGTGCGATACGGGACGCCTATCCTCGGTCGGGGCATGGGTTCGGTCGCCATGGAAGCCGCCATCGTACCATCGCTCTAGGCCCCCGGCAACTCACCCCCTAAAACCACCACGTCGGCGACGTAGGCATTCGTCCGCACGCAACGTTGCCATTCCGAGCGGTTTTGCCGAAGGCGGACGAGGAACCTGCTGTTGCCGTTTCTTGGGTCGGGGACCTCACCGGCGCAAAAGCGTTTTCGTCGGCCGCGCTGCTAGCACATCTCCGGCGTCAACGACGCCAGACCGGCTTGCACCGAATCTCGCCTGATTCGCGCGGCAGGTTTCCGAGGCGGATGTGTGCCGATCCACAGCGCGTAATTGGATTTCACTTGGTCAATGTGGTGGGGAATGTGCCGCTCCTGGCGCTCGACCCATTCTTCTAGAGTGATTGTGCCCGCAGTGCCGTCAGCCAAGGTGTGCAGCCACGCTGAATCAGGCAGCGCGAGCAGCAAACAGTAGGTCATGCGGCGCAAGCGGCGAATAATTTCGAGAGATTCACGGGTGCTCTGGTGAAAGTAGCCAAGAGATCCGGCCCAGCGTTCCGGATCGAAGTCAGCGGTCATCTGGCCGGGCTCGGCAATCAATCGCCGGACCTGAACGTAGGAGCTCGCTTCGCTATCCGCAAGATGAACGATGATCTCGTGAATGCTCCATTGCTGCGGCGCCGGTTTGTAAAGCCACATTTTCTTCGGCAGTTGGCGCAAGACCGACGACAAGGCCATCGGCGCGCTGCCGAACGATCCAAGCATCCGACTTCGCTCATCGCGGGTCATGTTCGCAGGACACCTTGGAGCCTTAGACGCATGAGTCTCAATTTGGTCTTGCCGCAATTTCGGAAACCCGGGCGTCCATTAAGTCTTCGGCCCCCACTGCATTTCGACGTTATCGCGGCTGCGAAATCCCCTCAACATCCAATTTGGAACCTAACCTACCGCTGCAAGTCCCGCAGTTTCATCCGAGCCTCTTGCCGAGGGCAGGCGAGGCTTGCCCGCCATACCGGGAATCTTGCTTTTCTCTTATATGTCTTGTATGTCTTCGGTTCGAGAAATTCATCCATTGGAATTTCAGATATCCGCTTTCTGGGAGGCACCCGCGTCTTGTCATCCCTCTGCCCTGAGACACGAAGGGAAGGCCGGTACGTTGTGTTCATTCGGAGTCAGACCTTTTCTGCCAGTAGCTCCGCAGGTCGCCCACCAAATAAAGAGAACCCGTGGCGAAGATCGCGTCGTTTTCAGACGCCATCGCAAGCGCGTGTTCGAGCGCGTCGGCCGGATTCGGCACCGTGACAAATTCCTTCGCGAGATGGCTCGTCATTTCCGAGAGCAGCTGCGTGGAAATCGCGCGCGGCTGTATTGGTTCCGTTAGGACTACGAAATCAGCTGCGGGAAAGAGCAGTCCTGCAATTTCATCGACCGCTTTATCGCGCATCGCGCCATAAACCAGCAAGATTCGGCGCCCGCTGAAATTTTCTTTCCAGAATTTTACGAGTTCGCGTGCGCCTTCCGGGTTGTGCGTGCCGTCGAGATATACGGCCGGCTTTTCCTTCAACTTCTCCAGTCGCCCGGGCCACCGAACCTCACGAATCCCGCGCGCGATCGATTCATCCGTAATGCTGAAATCGCGCCCGCGCAGAAGTTCAGCGGCCGTGGCCGCCGCAAGCGCGTTGCGTATCTGGAATCGCCCGGGCAGCGCGGGCTCGATCGAAATTCTCTTGCCGGTATCTCCAGCAATCGCCATCGTTCTGTAGTGCCCATTCGACGCGCTCGACTCTTCCATTTTCCACGCAGTATCGATTTCGACGAGGCGCGCTTTCATTTCCTTGCACCGCTGGGCAATCACTTCACGCGCTTCTGGTCGTTCGACCGAGCTCACCACCCAGGCACCCTCTTTAATGATCCCGGCCTTTTCCCGCGCAATTTCGGCGATCGAATGCCCGAGAAACGCCTCGTGATCGAAATCAATCGACGTAATCACGGCCACTTGCGGCTCGACGATATTCGTCGAATCGAGCCTGCCGCCAAGTCCTACTTCATAAATCGCAAATCGTATCTTGGCGCTCTTGAACGCGATAAACGCCATCGCCGTCATGCACTCGAAATACGTGGGATGCGACGTTAGCGTGCCGGTCGCCAGCAGCGATTCAATCGCCGCCTGCACGCGAGTCCACGCCGCGGCGAAATCTTCATCGGAAATATCCGTTCCGTCGATGCGAATCCGCTCGTTGATTCGCTCAAGATGAGGAGAAGTGTAGAGCCCGGTTCGCCGTCCGCTTGCGCGCAAGATCGAATCAAGCATCGCAGCCGTCGAGCCCTTGCCGTTTGTTCCCGCGACATGCGCGCAGGCAATCGTCTTCTCTGGATTGCCTAGCGCCTCAGCCAGAATTTCGATGTTGCCAAGCCCGAATTTCTGCACGCGCGCATGCTGCGGCGAGGCGAGTTCGCGCCCAAGCGCCAAGAGCGCGCGAACCGATTGCTCGTAATTCATGCGTTGTCGAGGAAGAACCCGAGCGCCTGCGAAATGTAAGGCTTCAATTCTTTGCGCGGCACAATCGCGTCGAGAAATCCGTGCTCAAGCAGAAATTCTGCCGTTTGAAATCCTTCCGGTAACTTCTGCCGGATGGTCTGCTCGATCACGCGCGGGCCGGCGAAACCAATCATCGCGCCGGGTTCCGCGATATTCAGATCGCCGAGCATCGCATAGCTTGCGCTTACGCCGCCAGTCGTCGGATCGGTAAGCACGGAGATGTAAGGCACGCGCGCATCGTCCAATCGCGCCAGCGCGGACGAGACTTTCGCCAGCTGCATGAGGCTTACCGCGCCTTCCATCATCCGCGCGCCTGCAGAGCAGGAAACAATGATCAGCGGTTCCTTGCGCGAAAGCGAAAGCTCGATCGCGCGCGCCACTTTTTCTCCGACCACCGCGCCCATCGACCCGCCGATAAATCCAAATTCCATCGAGCAGCAAATCACGGGCCGCCCGTCGAGCTTGCCTTCCGCCGTCAGGATCGCGTCTTTCATTCCAAGCTTTTGTTGCGCATCGCGAAGGCGCTGCGCGTACGGTTTCGTATCCGTAAAATGCAGGGGATCATTCGAACTCAGCTCTGCGTCGTGCTCCGTCCACAAGCCGTCATCGAATAGCAGGTCCAGCCGCGGGCGCGCTGCCAACCGGAAATGGTGATCGCATTTGGGACAAACTTCCCAATTCGCCTCCAGGTCTTTTTTCCAGATGATCGCCCGGCAGTTGCCGCACTTCGTCCAAAGACCTTCCGTGCGGACACGGCGCTCGTCCACGGGCGTGGGATTCTCGATTGGTTTTTTCTCGCGCTTGAACCAGGTCATAGGCTGTCGGCAGTGCGCCGGTCATTTCAGCTGCGGTTTTTCACCTGTGAACTCCAAGCTGTCGACTGTCCACTTCTTCAGTAATCGATGCCGCGCTGCGCCAAAATGCCCTTTGTGTACGGATGCTTCACTTCCTTCATTTCCGTCACCAGGTCGGCTGCTTCCACAAGCTTCGGATGTGCGTTGCGCCCCGTGCAGATCACGTGCACTCGCTCGGGCCGCTTTGCAAGCGCTTCTACCACGCGCTCTGCATCCAGCATCCTGTAGCTGATCACATAGTTTATTTCGTCGAGTACCACCAAATCATACTTTTCCGAATAGATTTGCTCTCGACCGTACCCCCATGCTTCTTCGCACATGCGCAAATCTTCCGGATCGGTTTCCGCGCCGCCGATTTTCACGAACCCGCGCCCCATGGGACGAATTTCGAATTTATCGTCGCCCAGCATTTTCGCCGCGTCGAGTTCGCCGTAATGCCACGATCCCTTGATGAATTGGACCATCAGCACGCGCAGGCCCTGTCCCACCGCGCGAAATGCAGTTCCCAGCGCGCAAGTCGTTTTGCCCTTGCCGGGTCCGGTATAAACGATTAGCAGTCCCTTGCCTTCCGGCATGAAATTCCGCCTCGCGAAGCCAGTTTCCAATACTCTCCGCAGCCCACATAAACGTCAAGCTGCCCTGGCCCTTCGAGACGGCGCCGCCTTAGACCGCCCTTTGAATCTGCTTTTGTAGGGGCGCAGTTCGCTGCGCCCACAGCGTAGTCGAAGGACCTATCAGCTGTCTTAGAATTTCACACTCCATTCACGAAGGCCGCCGTGTGGAGTGCGGGACTTGCCGCCGCTTTTCCTGGGCTGCGACCCGTGGGATACCGGATCTTCCGATGGCCGTTGCCGATTGCTACTTCGGATATGGGTGCCCCGCCAAAATCGCAAACGCCCGGTACACTTGCTCCGCCAGCACCACCCGCGCAAATTCATGCGGCATCGTCAACGTCGATAACGACAGCGTCCGTTTCGCCGCCGTTCGCATCTCGGCGGGAAATCCCTCCGCGTCGCCGCAGAGAAAAACGATTTCGCGCGTGCCACGATCGCGCAAATCGCCCAGCCAAGTCGCGAACTCCTGCGACGTGAACTGCTCGCCGCCTGCATCGAGCAGCACCGCCGTCGCGCTCGGCTCGATTTTCAATTTCCGCAACGATGTCGCCGACGCATCCCTCAATTCATTCACGCTTACTTCGGCGTACTTCCGAATCCGCCCGACGTAATTGAAAAACAGCGAGCGAATTTCCTCGCGCCGGGTTTTTCCGAGCATCACGAAATGGATGGTCATAGCAAACGAGCTGGCAGGTCAGATCAGTCCGTATTTCTTGCGCTTTTCGAGCAGTGTTTTCCGGCTGATCCCAAGACTTTCGGCCGCTTGCCCGATCTTGTAGTGAGTCGCTTCGAGCGTAGCGGCGATAGCTTCGCGTTCCACATCTTCGAGCGACTTCAGCGCTGCCTCGGCGCGCCGTCCATTGGCTGCGGCGATCTGCGCGAAGTCCTGTGCGCCAAGCGTCGGTCCCTTCGCAAAAACCAGCGCGTGCTCCACCGCATTTTTCAGCTCGCGAACGTTTCCCGGCCACCCGTACGATTCGAGCAGCGGCGAAACATCCGCACTGATCTCCGCACTCGCGCGTCCGTGAACGGGTCCGAGTCGCGCTACAAAATGCGCGGCGAGCGGCGCAATATCCGCGCGGCGCTCGCGCAGCGGTTGCACAGGAATCGCCAGCACATTCAGCCGGAAAAACAGATCTTCGCGAAACCGCCCCGCTTCGACGGCCTTCTGCAAATTCGTGTTCGTCAGGGCCATCACGCGCGCATCCATGTGCAGCGGCTCTGTTCCGCCGAGTCGCTCGAAATTCCGCTCTTCGAGCACTCGAAGCAGCTTTGCCTGCACCGCGGGCGATAGCGCGGCCACTTCATCGAGCACGATCGTGCCGCCCTGCGCCAGTTCGAGCCGCCCCGGTTTTCGCGCCACAGCGCCGGTGAACGCGCCGCGCTCGTGCCCGAAAAGCTCCGATTCGACCAGCTCCGCCGGCAAACTGGCGCAATCGATTTTTAGAAACGGAGCATCGCGCCGTGCACCGCGCTCGTGAATCCAGCGCGCAAGCTGATCTTTGCCGGTGCCGCTTTCGCCGGTGATTAAAACGGTGGTCGCCGTGTCGGCGAGTTTTCCTGCAACGTCCAGCACCTGTTGCGAAGCAGGATCAACAGCGATCCACACGACGCGCCCTTCGCTCATCGCTTACGCTGCACCGCTTTCCGATTCATTTGTGGCCGGTTTGCCCTGGGCGGGAAATTCAACGCGCTCGGCATTTCGCCAAAGCCGCTCAAGATCGTAATACTCGCGCGCGCGTTCGCTGAAAATATGCGCAACGAAATCTCCGTAATCCAGCAAAATCCACTCCGCGCCTTTTCTCCCTTCGCGGTGCGTTAGCCTGCGTCCGGATTGGCTCAACCGTTCTTCGATCGCGTCCGTAATCGCCTCGATCTGCGGAGTGCTTTGTCCCGAGCACACCAGAAAATATTCCGCGAACGCGCCCGCGAGCTTCAGCACGGTGATATCGACCGCCTGTTTGTCCTGCGCCGCTTCCACGGCCAATCGGATTTCGTTGCGAAGTTCGCTTGCTTTCACCGGTACAAGGCCTGCCTCAGAATGTATTCTTCCACGCGCGCGGGCACAAGCCCGTGAATGCTCTGCTTTTTCTCCAGCCGCTCTCGAATTTCAGTGGACGAAACATGGCTCGCCACTGTGGTCAGCAAATGCACGGACGTTTTGCGCAGGACGATTTTGTGCGGATCGTTCACCGTAGACCGGCCCAGCTTCTCCGGCGGGATCACCAGCCGCAGCGCGTCCAACCGAAATCCCGGACGGCTGGCGATGATGAAATCGCATGCATCCAGCAGAGATTCGTAATTCTTCCACGTGGGAAGTTCCAGAAATTGGTCCGCTCCTACGATGAAATACAAACGATCGTTCGGCCGCTCGCGATGGAATTTCTTCACTGTGTCGATGGTGTAAAAAATGTGCGGCGCGCTGCCCGTGGGCGCCTCGGCGAGCGACGGAATAAACCCCGCGTGTTCTGCGCATCCCAGCGCCACCATCGCGTACCGATGAATAAAAGGAGTCAGCTCGCGCTGCGATTTATGCGGCGGCCGCGACGAAGGAATGAAATAGATTCCGTCGAGATGGAATCGCCGCTGCGCAGCCTGTGCAACCGCAATATGTCCCGTATGCAGCGGATCGAACGTTCCGCCGAAAAGCGCCACCGTGCGACGCTGGCCCGCGCCCCCAACTTTTTGCGCGCCGGGCGACGTCAATGATCCTCCCGGTGACTCGGAGTGGAAGATTTCCCGGAATCCATCGCAGTGTGCGGATTGATCTCTTTGATCGCAGCGTCCTCAGCTTGATTGGACGCCTCGCTGCTGGCTGCCGGTTTCGGGATTCGGTCCAGCGCGTTCGCGATCCCGCGAACCAGTTGCACGATGCCTTCTCCGCTCGCCGACGATATCGCGTGAAACTCCAGTCCGCGCTTCCGGGCAAACTCGCGTAGTTCGTCGAGTCGCGCGCGGTCTGTCGTCGCGTCCAGCTTCGTTGCGACCACGATGGTCGGCTTCGTCGCAAGATCAGGACTGAACGCCGCGAGCTCGCGTTCGATAATCTCGAAATCGTGTACTGGATCGCGATCGTTTGCGTCGCTTGTGTCGACCAGATGCGCTACCAGCCGCGTGCGCTCCACATGTTTCAAAAATCGAATGCCCAATCCCACGCCTTCGTGCGCCCCTTCGATCAGCCCCGGCAGATCCGCCACCACAAACGTGCGCCCGGTTCCGGGCGCTGCGTCGGGATCGGCGAGCACGACTCCAAGATGCGGCTCCAGCGTGGTAAACGGATACGCCGCGATTTTCGGACGCGCCGCGGAAATTCGCGAAATCAGCGTGGATTTGCCCGCATTCGGAAAGCCCACCAGGCCCACGTCCGCCAGCAATTTCAGTTCGAGCCGCAGATGGCGCTCTTCACCGGGCTTGCCATCCTCATGTTCGCGCGGAGCCTGATGCCACGGTCGCACAAAGGCCGGGTTGCCGTTGCCGCGTCCGCCGCGTCCGCCGCGAGCGGCGCGAAATTTTTGGCCCGGCTCGGTGAAGTCGAAAAGCTGCTCGCCCGAGTCTGCGTCGAAGACCACCGTGCCCACCGGAACGTTGAGAATGGTGTCCTCGCCCGTTCGCCCGTGGCAGTCCGAACCCTCGCCGTGCCGTCCGCGATCGGCGCGAAATTCGCGATTGTAGCGGTAGCGCAGCAGCGTATTGTCGTTCGGATTCGACTCAAGGTACACGTCGCCGCCGTGCCCGCCGTCGCCGCCGGATGGCCCGCCGCGCGGCACGTATTTCTCGCGCCGAAACGCGACGCAGCCGTTGCCACCGTCTCCGCCCTTCACCGAAATTTTCGCTTCATCTACGAACACAGTCCGCTCGCTGATCTAAAAGTCTACATGAGTGAACCGAATGCGCTCTAAACTTACCCGCTCAATATGCGGCCACTTGTCATCCCGAGCGCAGTCCCGCGCGGCTTTGTCTTTGTCCGCGTTGTTTGCGGACGCGGGACGAAGTCGAGGGATCTGCTTTCGCCTTCATACCGTGCGCGTAGTATTGGCCATCACGCACCGCCCATCAGTTCCGGCGGCACTCCGATTTCTTTCGCTCCGCCCAGCCCAAATCCCGGACCGCGCGTAAGCCACAGCAATAGCGGCAAACCGTGGCGCGGATATCTCCGCATCATTTC
This sequence comes from Candidatus Acidiferrales bacterium, assembly GCA_030037315.1. Taxonomy (GTDB): domain Bacteria; phylum Acidobacteriota; class Terriglobia; order Acidiferrales; family UBA7541; genus Palsa-295. The sequence continues at coordinate 535 of JASHRM010000236.1, read as the reverse complement.
CTTTGCAATGTCGACAAATCGCACGCCCGGCCTTGCGACGTCGCGATAATCCTTGAGCCACGCTTCGCTCGCATCCAAAAGCTCGGCGCCGCCTATCGGCCCATGTCCCGGAAAAATGCGGTCGAGCCGTCCCAGTCTCCGTACCACATCCAGCGCCCGAATCCAGCTGTCAGGATTATTCGTATCTGCCATGTAGTGATGGTTGCCGGAATAGACCAAATCGCCCGCGATGACCGCATTTTCAGACGGCACATAAAACGCCGTCGCATGTACCGTCTCGCAAATCGGGAGATCGACGAACCGAATTTCTTTCCCTTCGAGCCGCGTCTGGCTTCCAGTCAGCGGTTCCGGCATTGGCAACGTCTTCGGCATTTCGTCGCCAAACATCTCGCGCCAGTGCACCAGCTTCGCGGGATATTCCTGCATGAAATCGATCACGCCCTGCCGCGCGTAAATCTTTGCCGAGGGGAACGCCTCTTGAATCACTCCGTTGCCGAAATAATGATCGGGGTGCGCGTGCGTGATGTAGACCGCT
>JASHRM010000235.1 GCA_030037315.1 Candidatus Acidiferrales bacterium | reverse complement strand
GCGACCAATCCACACTGACCAAAATGAGAACAGCGGAATCCACCAACATAGCAGGAGAATTTAAGACGGGTCAAGGCGGCGTGCATGTTGCTGCAAACAGGCCATTTAGAAGACGCCGCCAGCCTGCGCAAAATCGAGACGGTTCAATCGATAAAGTACGTGGCGAGCGAGCGCGTGACCAGGCGGGAGATTTGGATGGTCAAAATCCTCGGCTGCGTCCCGCTTCATTCCTAGCTTTTCCATGACTCGGCGCGATCGCATATTTTGAACGGCGGTAAACGAAACGATTGCAGGCAGGCCCATCCCGAAAGCTTGGCGAACGATTGCTTTGGCACCCTCGGTTGCGAGCCCTTGGCCCCAGAAATCGTAAGAAAGCCTCCAACCGATTTCGACGCACGGAGTGAATGCTGCTTGAAAATTCGGCACCGAAAGCCCGATGAAGCCGACAAACGAGTTGTCGGGTTGTAGTTCCGCGGCGTAGAGTCCGAAGGCATAACGGCGAAAATGATTTTCGATCTGTTCGACAAACTGGTCGCTTTCGGCGCGCGACAGTTGCTTCGGCATGAATTCCATTACGCGCGGATCGGAATTGATTCGCGCGAATGGTTCCAAATCCGACTCTTTCCATCTTCTTAATAACAATCGCTCGGTACGCAACACGTGGTCGATCCTTTGTGGAGCTGCATGGTACTAAGGAAATGTGTTACCTGCGGCGTTCAGCCCGGATTTTTTTACTGAGGCCGTGGACTTTTTACCCGCGATCAGAATTCAAATCCGTTTGATTTCAGCAGCTTAACTTTGGATTGCAGCGTGCCCTAGTTTACCGGGTCAGGGGGAAGGAAAGCCGAGGATCCCTTTAGGGGATTGAGGGCTGGGCCGGCTTCCTTTCCCCGGCCTTTTCTTTTTCTTCTTTTGTTCCGTTTTTGAATCCCCATTTTTCGACTGCAGCGTTAGCGATTCATCCGCGCGACCGAATGATCCACGAAAAGTTCGTTCTGGGATTTGATCCGTCTTGGTTAGAATGGGTGGCCCCGGTTGGGGCGTGGTCCAATCGGTAGGACACCTCACTGTTAATGAGGATGGTGTTGGTTCGAGTCCAACCGCCCCAGCCAATCCGCTTGGGAATAACAGCAGGTTCCCGCCACGGCGGACAAGCCCCAGACTCGCAAATGAGCGTTCAGCTTTTGATGATTGGGAATCCGGCTTCGGTCCAGCCGCGCCAGCCGCCATCCATCGATATCACGTTGCGGTACCCCATCTTCTGCAGATTGTCGGCTGCGAGCGCGGAGCGAAATCCGCCGCCGCAATAGAGGACGATCGGCGCGTCTTTGTCAGGGATGGTTTTCTCGATGTCGCGCTCGATCACGCCGCGGCCCAGATGAATTGCGCCGGGGATGTGTCCGCGGGACCATTCGGCATCTTCGCGCGTATCGACAAGAATCAGTTTTTCGCCGGCGTCGATGCGTTTCTTGGTCTCGCGAAAGTCTTCTTCCTTTACGCGCGTCTTCGCGTCATTCACAAGCTTGAGAAAGCCTTCCGCATGATTCGGAGCCATTTGCCTCGCCTTATTTCGTTTTGGGATTAGAACGCTACGCGCTATTTCATATCTCGCCAGTTCGGCCCGGATTTGGTTTCCGCGACCAAGGGAACGCGCAGTTTGTAAACGCCTTCCATTACTTCCTTCACGAGTTGCGTCAGCTCTGCGAGTTCGTTTTCAGGAGTCTCGAACAGCAGCTCGTCATGCACCTGCAGGATCATACGCGATTTAAACTTTCCGCGCAGACGGCGATCGAGCTCGATCATTGCCAGCTTGATCAAATCCGCTGCGGCACCCTGCATCGGTGTGTTCATCGCGGTGCGTTCCGCGAAATTTCGGAGATTCACCTGCGGCGAATTAATCTCAGGAATTGGACGGCAGCGGCCGAACAGGGTTTTCGTGTAGCCGAGCTTGCGTACGCTGGCGATTTGCGCTTCGAGGTAGGTTTTTACGCCGCTATAACGGTCGAAATAGGCCGCGATAAATTTTGCGGCTTCCTTTGTATCGATATCGAGCTGCTGCCCGAGACCGAACGGGGAGAGGCCATAAATCACGCCGAAATTGATGACTTTTGCCACGCGGCGGTGCTCGCGCGTTTGCAACAATGGCGCGACACCGAAAACCTCCTGCGCCGTGCGCGAGTGAATGTCCTCACCGCGTCCGAAGGCTTGGACCAGAATCGGATCTTCCGAAAGATGCGCGAGAATCCGCAGTTCGATCTGCGAATAATCAGCCGAAAGCAGCACGTGACCGGGAGCGGCGACGAAGGCAGCGCGAATTTCGCGGCCTAATTCAGTGCGTACCGGAATATTTTGTAGATTTGGATTCGAAGAACTCAGCCTGCCGGTCGCCGTTCCGGTTTGATTGAATCGCGTGTGCAAGCGGCCTGTGGGCGGATAGATCAACCTGGGCAATGCATCCGCGTAAGTGGATTTAAGTTTCGCCAGCTCCCTGTATTCCAGCACTTTCCTGGGCAGCTCGTGGATCAGAGCCAGTTCTTCAAGGATCTCGGCGGCCGTCGAGCGTGTCTTCGCGCGGGTTTTGCGCAAGGGCCGAAGATTCAGCCTGTCGAACAGCACCTCCGCGAGCTGCTGCGGAGAGTTGATCTTGAATTCGAAACCGGCGAGCTCGTGGATTTGCTTCTCCAACCTGCAAATTTCTTCCTGAGCTTTGGTAGAGATAGCCTCAAGCTCTTTTTGATCGACGAGCACGCCAACGGCTTCCATTCGCGCCAAAACGGATGCGAGCGGAAGATCGATTTTTTCATAAAGTTCCGCGAGACCCTGTGCTTCCACTTCCTCACGGAGAAGGGGCGCGATGCGGAGAAGAAAATCGGCGCGTT
>JASHRM010000234.1 GCA_030037315.1 Candidatus Acidiferrales bacterium | reverse complement strand
GGCGAGACGGATGCTGGCCGCTCGCGCCGTTATTACCGGATCACAAGCGCGGGCCGCAAAAAGCTTGCGCCTCTGCGCCGCGAATGGAAGGAACTCTTTCGCGCGCTATCGCGCCTCGCGGAGCCTCGCCATGTGTAACTGGGAAAATGAGGTGCACAGGCTGCTCGCATCGGGCAAATTCTCCGCCGAGGAGTGCGGAGACATATCACGCGAGCTTGCCGGCTACTTGGAAGACTTATACAACGCGGCGCGCGTCCGCGGCCTTGATGATTCGGCGGCCGTGGCCAAGGCCCTCAAGGATATTCGCGAAGATCCGCGGCTTGGCGCAAGACTTCGCCGCGCCCGCAAGGAGAAAACCATGAACGATCGCACCAAACAGCTCTGGCTCCCCGGCCTCACGATTCTTCTGGTCAGCGTTGCCTTGCTCGTCACCCTAAAGGCATCTGGGTTTTCACATTTCGTTTTTGGCCGGATGATGCTCCACACTCCTGCGCCAGCCGAAGCAGCCACCCGCGCCGTGATGCGCCTGGTCTTGTATAGAGATGCGTCGTTGCTGACTTACTGCGTCTGGCTATTGGGCTTGCAGTTTCTGGGCGCTGCTGGAGCCTGCTGGTCGCGTCGCGCGGGAAGCGGCCGCACTTTGCAAATCGCCAGCGGACTCTTTCCGTTGATTTTGTTTGTCGCCGTTGCCGTGAGCGAGCAACTGGCGGCAGGCTCCGGAATGCTTGGGTCAAATGCGTTTTTTCTATTTGCTGGCGGTGCCGGCCCTTTCTTGAGCTGGGTAATCATTCCGGGCGCGGCGCTTATGCTCGGAGTTCTGCCGTTCGCCCGTGGAAGTGACGAAGCGTGTCACATCTCATGAGAGCGGCTCACAGCTTTTTGCGCGGGCGTTGCGACGATGGCATCGCACCAAAACATTCAGAAGGAGTTTGGCGGCAGACTGCTGGCGGTAGCGAGCAACTTCGGAAGATCCTTTTCGTTCGGGCGCGCGGTTTTATTGAGGTGAGATTCGAGATCGCGCTGGGCCGATTGCACGGTAGTGAGTTCCGGGGCGGCGCTGCTTGCGAGCAGCTCCTCTGCGCGCGTGAAGCAAGCATCGATCAATTTGTCAGATTGCGCATGGCGCTTGAGAAATTCCCCGTAGTTGAACCAATCGACCGCCTCGCCGCGCGGATCGTTCGCCTTAGCATCGAGTGCGAGGCCTTGCTGATAGCTCTGCGCTGCGGATTTCGCGTCGCCAAGCCTCTCCTGCAAATCGCCGAGGCGAGCGAATGACAACGACTCGAGCCTGAGATCGCCCGCACGTTTCGCGAGGCCAATGGCGGATTGATACTGCGATCCGGCCAGTTCGGAGTGGCCGGTTTTCGATTCGTCGTCCCCGAGTTGAATCATCGCGGAGCCTCGCGTTTCGATCCCTGCGACGGGATCGTCCGGGCGCGAGGCCGCGGCACGCAAATAGTCCTGCCAATGCTGCGCCGCGACTGACGGATTCCCTTCCCGGTCGTATGCCTGCGCAAGATAAAGGTGAGCGTTCGGTTGTGCCGGATCGACGTCGACCGCTTTCTGCCAGGAATCGAGCGCCTGCTGCGAATAGCCCAGGCGCGCGGCGAGCAGACCGTAGTTGACCAGCGCGTCTTCGTCGCGCGGGAACCACTTGAGCATCTTCGCGTAATGGTCGTACGCGTCCTGATAGCGGCCGCTTTCGAGCAGGGCTTTCGCGCACGCCTGCTGCAAAGCGGCGTTCTGCGGATTGATCTCCACGGCGCGCGTCAACGCGTCGATGGCCTTGCTGCGCTCGCCGGCTTTGCCTTCGGCGACGGCGATGCGCGCTTCGACGGCGCTATCGTACGGATTCAATTTCGATGCATGCAGAAGAGCGGAAAGATTTCCAGCGTTTGTGCCAAGTGCGTAGCGGACTTCTTCCGTGGCGCCCCACAAAATGAGAAGCCCCGCAAGAGTCAGGCGAAGTTTCCGCGATGCAAATACGCGCGCCGCGACGGACTTGGTCGCTGGCTTCGCGGCTGGTCTGGAGGCGATGGCCGTGGCGCCGGCGGCGGCCTTGGCGTCTTTATCTATCAGCAACGACGCGACGCGGGAATCGCGCAGCTTCCAAACCGCGCCATCGAGAATGAAGTGGTGGATGTTTACAAGCGCGGTGAAGATCAGCAAGCTCGTCGTGAAGTCAAAGTGGAGAAGATAACTGATGAGCCAGGGGCCAGGAATGAAAAGGGCGATGCCGCCCGCGATCAGCGTGACGAAGTAGGCTGCCATTCGCCATTTCGATTGACCGGCGGCGCGAGCCTCGCGCTGCTGATAATAGCTGGTGACCCACAGATACTGCGCGGAATGCAGCACGGCCAGAATGCCGCTGCTGTACTGCGTCTGCGGAATCTGGTACGTGGCGCGCAGTTCCAGCAGCGTCGGCAAGACGAACCAAAGGAATTGCGTCAAAGCCAGCAGGATCGGCGCAGTGAGCCTTTCAAAACCATTTTCTTTGACGAGCCGGCGAAAACCCAGAAACGTGAACAGGGCAAACGCGGCCGCCAGCGCAAGACGCAGCCAAAGAGTGATGCTCGCCGGAATCCCGAGCGACAGGATCAGCGGGTCACTCGACGCCCCCGTTTCGAAGCTCGCGAGCAGCATCAAGTAGGAAGCGATGAAGGCCGCACGCAGCCAGCGGCGTTCGGACTGGGCGACGGCGGCGCCGCTTCGCCGCGCGAACATCATCAGCAGCCCGAAGTTTTGTCCCGTGTAGTGCCACGGGCTCCAGCAAATGTAGAGAGTGAAGACCCAGGGCAACAGGCGCGGCAAGACGTGAAGCAGAACGCCGGTTAGAACGATCAGGAGAGTGACGTGCAGAGTGAGAATTTTGTATTTCTCGAAATTTTCGCGCGTGTGATAGGCGCGATAGACGGTGGCCATGAAATGCGGGTAATTGAAAACCATGGCGAGCGCGTAAAAAGCGACCGTCCAGCTATAGGCATGAGCCGGCGTCATCCACGCGGCGATCGCCAGCAATGGAGCCGACCATGCGCCGCAGCCTACAAGTAAATCGAGCCATGGGCGGTAGAGCCACGGCCCAG
>JASHRM010000233.1 GCA_030037315.1 Candidatus Acidiferrales bacterium | reverse complement strand
GCGCCCATCGGATTCGCCAGATTTTTCCCCGCGAGATCCGGCGCCGACCCATGGACCGGCTCGAACATTGAAACCTGCCCCGGATGAATGTTCCCGGAAGGCGTGAGTCCCAGCCCGCCAACGAGGCCCGCGCCCACATCGCTCGCTATGTCTCCAAACATGTTGCATGTGACGATCACCTGAAATTGCCGCGGATCGCGGACTATCTGCATCAGCAAATTATCGATGTACATGTGGCTCGATTCGATGTCCGCGTACTCGCGCCGTACGTCTTTGAAAACGCGCTGCCAAAGATCGTGGCCGAAGGCCATCGCGTTCGACTTGTCGCTCATGCAGAGCCGTTTCAGGCCGCGCTTGCGCGCGAATTCGAAGGCGTAGCGAATGATCCGCTCGACGCCCTTACGGGTATTGATGTCCTCTTGTGTGGCGATTTCATCCGCAGTTCCCTTCTTGAAAAAGCCGCCGACGCCGGCATACGCGCCTTCTGTATTTTCACGGAAGACCCAAATATTGATGTCCTTTTCGCCCCGGTTTTTGAGCGGCGTCAGGCGCTCGTCAAAGAGAATGCACGGACGAATGTTCACGTAGAGATCGAGCTTGAATCGCAGGCCGATCAGAATGTCCGCGCCATGCTGATTGTCCGGGACGCGGGGATCGCCCAGAGCGCCAAGCAGAATCGCATCAAAATCGCGATGAAACATTTCGATCGCGCCGGCGGGCAGCGTGGTGCCGTCGCGCAAATAACGGTCCGCGCCCCAATCGAATTCCGTAAGCGCGAGTTCCCTGCCATGCTTCGACGCGGCGGCTTTCAGCGCTTTCACCGCTTCAGGAATCACCTCTTTGCCAATCCCATCGCCCGGAATGATTGCGATTCGCTTGCGGTTTGCTGAGGAAGACGCGGAAGTTTTTTCGGGCATTCCGTCGCGGAACGTAGCATGCGCATTTCAGCGTGTCAACGAACGGAGCCAGCGTCGCCCTAGGGATGCTGTACCGGCCTCAACCCTTGGAGTAGAATCCGCGGCAAATGCTCGACGCCGCCAAGAACGAAATCCTCACGCGAGTTGGCAAAGGCACGCCGATGGGCAACCTGCTACGGCGCTACTGGATGCCGATTGCCGGCGCAAGCGAATTCGAGACGAAGACCATCAAGCCAGTGCGGCTGCTGGGCGAAAATCTCACGCTCTACAAGGACTTGAGCGGCACCTTCGGCCTTGTCAACCGGCATTGCCCGCATCGCTCGGCGGATATGTCCTACGGTTTTGTCGAAAAGTGTGGATTGCGCTGCAACTATCACGGCTGGCTTTTCGATCAGGATGGCCGCTGCATCGAGCAGCCCTATGAAGACGTCGCGCAGGCCGAAGCGCGATTCCGCGACAAGGTGCGCATCAAAGCATATCCGGTTGAATCGCACGCTGGATTGCTATGGGCATATCTAGGCCCTCAGCCCGCGCCGCTTGTCCCCAACTGGGAGCCGTTCACGTGGAAAAACGGCTTCGTGCAAATCGTTTTTGCGGATGTGCCGTGCAACTGGTTTCAATGCCAGGAAAATTCCGTCGACCCTCTTCATTTTGAATGGATGCACATGAATTGGACCGTGCGTCTGGCCGACAAGGGTGGCCCGTATTCCCCGCGGCATTTGAAACTCGCGTTCGATGATTTCGACTACGGGATCGTTTACCGGCGGATTCGCGAAGGAATGAGCGAGGACGATCCAATGTGGAAGGTCGGCCGCGTGTGCCTTTGGCCCAATGCTCTATTCACAGGCGATCATTTCGAATGGCGGGTGCCAATCGACGACGAAAATACTTTAAGCGTTACGTGGTGCTTCAGTCGCGTGCCGAAGGACCGCGAGCCTTACGTGCAGCAGCAGATTCCGGCATGGCGCGGGCCGGTCCGCGACGCCGAAACGGGGCGCTGGATTTCGACTCACGTGATGAATCAAGATTTTATCGCGTGGATGGGTCAAGGGACGATCACGGACCGTACGAGAGAGCACCTGGGATTGAGCGACACAGGCATCATCATGATGCGCCAGCGATTCCTCAAGGACATCGAAGCAATCGTTCGCGGCGAAGACCCGAAAGCCACGATTCGCGATCCTGAAAAGAACCGCTGCATCAGCCTGCCGATTGCAGATCGCAAACGCCTGACGGAGGGCGAATCACTCGCCGATCTTGCGAAGCATCCTATCGAGGCAGGCCAGTTGAAAGACTTCGTCTTTCAAGCGGGCCAGCCGCGCGAAGTCCGCGCTGCCTACGCCGCCGCGATGGGGATCGCCAAATAGTTGTGTCAGAGGAAGCGGCGGGAAGATGTATCCCGGACGTAGGTACCTACTTCCAGTCGCACACGAGGTACTCGTATCCTCCTTCCGCTCCGGAGCCGGCGACTGGAGTCAGCTTTCGCGTTGAAATATTTCCGACCACAAACCGAGAAGCATTGAAATCCACGAACATTACCGCTTTCGAGTCGGGCGCAAATTTCGCGCGTAGCGAAGGCGCGTCTTTAGAAATTTTAAATTGGACCTTCCCGTCGACTGAGCTGATGAAAACGGCGCCGTCATCGGGAGGGTAGTCGCCGACCTCGGTGCCCTTGCCAATAGCGAGGAATCTGCCATCCGGCGACCAGTCGAAATCCCAAACGCCAGGCATGATCTTTACGGCTTTTTTCGTGTCCAAGTGCAGAAGCCACAAGTCCGTCACGGAGCCGCCAGAGTCGCGCTCGCCATTGTTGTCCGCCGGGTCGGTCATCATGAAGGCAATGCTCGACCCGTCCGGCGAGTACCTAGCGTCCCAGATGGTGGTAACGCCCGTGTAGATCTTTTCGCGCTTGCCGGTTTGGACGCTGACTGTTTCCAAGATATCCGGATGGCCCGGAGGGCCGGTGTCATTAAACGACGGATGAACGATGAATTTTCCGTTCGGTGAAAAACTGACGGTTTCATACCAATGGCCGAGATCGCGCGGCGCGGCGCCGCTGGGAGGATAGGAAGCCAGATACAAATCCCAGCTCTTCATTCGCAGCTGTAAGTCGTAGGCGATGCTCCTCTGGTCGGGCGACCACGCCAGGGTTTGGACGAACCCGTCGTCGAGGCGAGCGATGATGACCGACTGGCCGTCTGAAAGGGACAATACGCGCAGGGCTTTGTCGGCGACATAGGCAACCAGGTTTCCGTCGGGTGAGAGCGCGGCAGCCCCCACATTTTCCGCGATCTTCCGCGGGCTCGTCCCGCTGGGATCCATCACGAGAAGTGTGCTGGATTCCTCGATCAGAACGCGATTGCCGTGAGGCTTGGCATCTTGGGCGGAGACGCTCTCACAAGCAAGTCCGATGGTCACTACAAAGAGAAGGAATGCTCTCTTCTTCAGCATAAGGGGAGTTTCTTTCTGGAAATGAGCATACCGCGATGACGTGCGGAGCGGTTGGCTGGTGCCGCCAGAATTGCTTGTCAATCACTACAAGGTTCTGTGGCTGGCAGATGGGTCCAACCCGGAAAATGTCCGGTTACCGGAAACTGACCCACCGCTCGACATTCCGGCGTGTTGACCACGCCGCAAACCGTTATATACTTCCGCCGGTCAAAGCGCAGCCGAGGCTCGAGCGCGGGCAGATTCGTTTGTCCTAATGATCGGCAGCTGCGAACGAACGATTTCAGAAGGTCTGAGGAGGGGGAGAAATGAAGAAGTTTCTTGCCGTTGCAGGACTCGCAGCGATGCTTGCGATGCCGGCGCTCGCAGGCACCACGACATGGAACCTCGATCCGATGCATACGAACGCGCAGTTTCTGGTGAAACACCTCGGAATTTCCACTGTTCAAGGCGATTTCGCCAAGATTAGCGGCACCGTCACGCTCGACGACACGGACATCACGAAATCCAGCGTGAACGCAACCATCGACGTAAGCTCGATCGACACGCGGGTGTCGCGCCGTGACGACGACCTGAAAAGCGAGCATTTTCTCAACCTGGCGCAGTTCCCGACCATCACATTCCAATCCACAAAGGTCGAAAAAGATGGCGAAGGCAAGCTCAAAGTGACCGGCAATCTGACCATCCGCGGCGTGACGAAGGAAGTGACTCTGGATGTGAACGGGCCGACGGCTCCGATCACCGCAATGGGTAACCAGCGCCGGGGCTTTTCAGCCACCACTAAGATCAACCGTCAGGACTTCGGCGTCAGCGCCGATCCGGGAATGGTTGGTGACGAGCTCACGATTCTTATCGACTCGGAAATGACACAGGCAAAGTAGTAAGTACGGCTAACAATCGGCACGATTCGAGGCTAGGGCGGCGCGCGACAACGCGTCGCCCTTTTTCTTTGTGCCGTTCACAGGCAAATCCCGCGAGCCCTATACGGACGCTGGTTTCTCGCGGCGCGAAACGTGCTCTGCGAGAAATACTCCTAGCAGGACCAGCAGTGCGCTGACGATCAATCGGGTCGTGGGACGCTCGCCGAGCAGCGGGATGGACAGCAGCACCACAACCACCGGCTGAAAATAATTGATCACCACTACGCGCGACGCTTCCATGTATCCCAGGATCCAGTAAAAGAGCAGATATCCCACTACTGCGCTCAGCGCCGCCATGTAGAACAACCCGGCCCACCCCTTCCAGCCTACTGACGCCCACGCCAAATGACGTCCCTGGTGAATCGCGACCGGCATAAACAGGATCGCCGCCACGACCGCGTTGAACGCGTTCATCGAAACGGTGTCATATTTGCCGGCGACTTTCTTCCCGAGCACGGTGTAAATCGAAAAGCCGAGCGTGCCGCAAAGGCTGATCAGGTCGCCCATCAACAGCGGCGAATGACCGACGGAGCCGACGTCCGTTTCGAGCAACACCACTCCGCAAAAGCAGAGGGTCATGCCCGCGATCTTCGCGACGGTGAGCCGCTCGAGCCGCATGATTCGCGCTAAAAGCAAAATGACGATCGGCCCCGATGCGATGATGATCGACGAATGCCCGGACGTGGTGTAACCCAGGCCAATCACGAAGCAGCCCTGATTCACTACATAGCCAAAAAATCCGAGCAAGGTGAATGTCCACATGTCTTTGCGCCGAAGAGGTGTGCGACCCGGATGCGCGAAATAAATCGCGAGAAGCATCAGCGCCACGAGTTCGCTGCGAAACGATGCCAGCGTCACCGGAGGAATCTGTTCGAGCGCGATTTTGCCGACGATGTAATTGATGGACCAGATCAGCAGAACCAGGCCAAGGGAAATCGAGAGCACAAAGGAAGTGGGACGGCGACCGCTGGAAGCGCCTGAGGCCGATTCAGCGAGGCTGGAGGAATCGGATCTTATTCGAGAACCTCGCGGCGTTTGGTAAGCGATTCGATACGGTCAATGCGTGGAGCGTATCCAATGCCCGGTGCCGTGGGCACGCGAATAGTGCCTTGCGGCGTGACTTCGACTTCGGGCTCGACAATGTCCCCGGCCCAGTAGCGTTTGCTCGCGGAAACATCGCCCGGCAGAGAGAAATTCGAAAGAGAGGACATCGCGATGTTGTGCGCGCGCCCGACGCCGGATTCGAGCATTCCTCCGCACCAAACCGGAATGGAATTCTTTTCGCAAAGATCGTGGATGCGCCTCGCCGCCGTGTGCCCTCCCACGCGGCCGAGTTTGATGTTGATGATTTTGCAGGAGCGCGTTTCGATGGCGGCGCGCGCGTGATCGAGTTCGTGGATGCACTCGTCCAGGCAAATCGGAGTTTCGATTTGCCGCTGCAAAATGGAGTGCGAGAAAATGTCGTCCCAGCCGAGCGGCTGCTCGATCATGATCAGGTAAAACGCATCGAGCTGCTTGAGCAGTGCGGCATCTTCCAGGCTGTAGGCTGAATTCGCGTCAACCATTAGGCGGATATTCGGGAATTCGTGCCGCAGCGCACGGACGGGTTCGAGATCGCAGCCCGGCTTGATCTTGATTTTGATTCGCTGATAGCCCTGATCGAGCGCGTCCTTCACTTTCTTCGCCAGCGCATCGGTCGACGGCTGGATTCCGATCGAGACACCGCACGGAATTTCGGCGCGCGTCCCGCCAAGCAGCTTCGCGAGCGGGACGCCTTTCTGCTTCGCCTCGGCATCCCATGTGGCGATCTCGACGGCTGCTTTCGCCATGTTGTGGCCGCGCACGGGCGAAAGAATGTCCCAAACATCGGCCGCCGCGAATTCCCTGCCCCTCAGCATCGGCCAGAGATAATCGCGAAGGATCAGCCAGGCCGTTTCGACCGTCTCGTAGGAATAAAACGGATTTTCACCGGCCGTCGATTCGCCCCAGCCCACCACTCCATCGGCAGTCAGCGCCTCAAGCAGCAGAATGCGGCGCAAATTGGAGGTGCCGAAGCTGGTTTGAAACGGCGAGAGCAACTGCATGTGAATTTCGCGCAGCGTGATTTTGCGAAGTCGCATGCGGTCGCTCACTTTCCTTTTCGTACAGGCAGGCACGCGCCATGAACTGCCGAAGCCGGTTCCAAAATATAGTCGACCGTCGCGCCATTCGGCTCAACGCTCGTTGCCACGTATCCCCGCCGAAAATGTTCGATGAACTGGTCGCGGACCTCAGCCTGAACATTTTGAGCGCGACTGCGATCTGCCGCGCGCACCTCGCCAAAATTCGTGGGGATCGAAATTTTCGGCGCAGGTCCGGTCACCGCTGCGGGCTGGCCCGCCAGAATCGACTTTACCCGTGCGGAATTGAGAAGCCATTCGGCAACCAGGCGGTCCGTCGGCAAGCCGGAATGCAGCGGGCTATCCGTGATGCCGTAGCAATTCGGAATAAAGTGCCGCGCGACCGCGCCCAGCCGCACGAGATTGAAATGCGCGTTTTTGAGTTCGAGCGGATCAAACGTCCATTCGACGCGCTCGATGCCGCGCGACATGGCGTCTTCGCGCTGAAAAAGTTTCAAGCGCCGCCCCACGCCGCGATCGCGAAAATCCGGCAGGACCGCAGTGATATGCGAATGCAGAAGGACTTCACCGCGCCGCGTGCCCACATACGCGAGCGCGAACCCAACCACTTGCGATCCCGCGAAAGCGCCAATCACCTGGCCGCCAGTTTCGCGCGCCACCACGAACATCGTGACCGGTACCGCGAGCGATTCGCCCCAAATCGCTTTTTCCACTCGTACGCACTGGTCGTACTCAGCCGTTGACGTGCAGTGCCGCACTTCAATCCCGGACGCGGGCCCAGCCTGAGTCATGGATACAAAAGTATACGAGAGATCGCGGCGACCGTTGACCGGAAACTGCAGCAACCGCGGTCAGCTTGGCTTCGTTCCCGCCATGAGCGCAAGCTCGCGCCACTTCCAGTAGCAATCGACGTCCGCAAATCCAATCTCGCGGAGCCACGCCAACTGCGTTTCCAAATCGAGCAGTTTATTAGAAGGATCTTCGTCCGGCCAGCCGATCGCCTCAAGAAACTGCTCATGCACCCGAACCGAAGGAGACGACACATGCTCGAGGTTGCAGAATGTGCCAGCCGGCGCGACGATCTCGAAAATCTCCCGATACAGCGCCCGCTTTCGTGCGTGGACGAGATGATGAACTGAGAAGCTGGAGATAACCGCGTCGAAGAATCCCAACACGGGTAACGGATGATCCAGATCGTGCCGGATTATTGTGACTTTTTGATCGCCCGCGAAAGTTTTCGAGGCGGCTTCGATCATTGTCGTGGAAAAGTCGAGAGCAACGAATTCCGCTCGCGGGCAAACCTTTCGCGCGAGCGTAATCAGGCGGCCAGCGCCCGTCCCAAGGTCGAGAATGCGAGCCGCGTTACGCGGTAGAAGTTCCAGCAGTGCGGCTTCGCCCTCAGTGCGATGAGGAATTGAGTCGGCGCGGCCGAGATAATCGAGCGCGTGCTCCGATGTGGACCAAAGGTTAACGCCTGCGGATTCGGACATAGCAAGCCTCCCAAATCCATTAGAGGTGACCACAAGACATAAGTCGAATTTGTAATAATTGCTAAAACTATAAGG
>JASHRM010000232.1 GCA_030037315.1 Candidatus Acidiferrales bacterium | reverse complement strand
GGAACGACCTCTCGAATGAAGACGACGCCCCTTCGCGAATCTCCGTCTGTGTTTCGGCGAACATAAAAGCGCAGATTCACTTCATCAAAGTTGGAATGAAACGGAGGGATTAGGGAGCCGAAAAGCTTCGTGCGAAGAAAGCGGAATCCCACCAGGCTGACAAACGTGAACTTTCCGAAGCTATCGAGGTCGGTTCCGCGCGGCACGTGAGGCTTGAGCAATTCTGGCTCGACTGCGTAATTCAACATCACCAGGTCGCGCCATTCGGCGGACAGGAAGATTCGACCTTCAGGACGCGCGCTGGGAGATGTCCGCTGCATGTTACGCGCCGAAGTCTTCCTGGACGCGCGCCTACCAGCCGAGGACGTAAGCGAAGATCAAGGGCGCGACGATAGTGGCGTCCGATTCGATCACGAAACGGGGCGTATCGGCGCTGAGCTTGCCCCATGTGATTTTCTCGTTGGGGACAGCGCCGGAATATGAACCATAACTCGTGGTGGAATCGCTAATCTGGCAGAAATAGCCCCACAGCGGCACGTTTTCCCGTTTCAAATCCTGATGCAGCATCGGAACCACGCAAATCGGAAAGTCTCCCGCGATGCCCCCGCCGATTTGGAAGAATCCGATTGGTGTTTTTGAAGCGGTTTCGGTGTACCAGCGTGCAAGCTCGATCATGTACTCGATACCGCCGCGAATCGTCGTGGGGTTTTTCACTTTTCCGCTGATCACTTGCGCCGCAAACATATTCCCGAGCGTGGAGTCTTCCCACCCGGGGACGATAATGGGCAGATTTTTTTCCGCTGCGGCGACCATCCAGCTGTCTTTCGGGTCAATCTGATGGAACTTGTCGAGCTTTCCGCCGCGCAGAATTTTGTAGAGAAATTCGTGCGGGAAAAATCGCTGGCCGCTGCGGTCTGCCGCATACCATTCTTCCATCACCACGCGCTCGATCCGCCGCATCGCTTCTTCTTCCGGAATACAGGTGTCTGTCACCCGGTTCAAATGATGTTCGAGCAGATCGACTTCCTCTTGTGGCGTCAGCTGCCGGTAGTGCGGCACGCGGCGATAATGATCATGCGCGACGAGGTTGTAGAGGTCTTCTTCGAGATTCGCGCCGGTGCAGCAAATGCCGTGAACTTTATCCTGACGAATCATTTCGGCAAGCGAAAGGCCGAGTTCCGCCGTGCTCATCGCGCCAGCGAGCGTAACCAGCATTTTGCCCCCGCTCGCAAGATGACTCACGTAGGCCTCGGCCGCGTCGATGACAACCGCCGCGTTGAAGTGCCGGTAATGATGCTTGATAAACGAGGTGATGCTTTTTACCGCGGGAACCGTCGCCGTAAGCGCCATGTTCTCTCCTTAAGAATGAAATCAAAAACACCCGTAGCGGGCGTGGGTCTCGAATAAGAGAACAAACTAAAAA
Organism: Candidatus Acidiferrales bacterium; assembly: GCA_030037315.1. Lineage (GTDB taxonomy): Bacteria > Acidobacteriota > Terriglobia > Acidiferrales > UBA7541 > Palsa-295. Next base: position 30,385 of record JASHRM010000232.1, on the reverse strand, counting down.
TAGCTGGCCGTGTATTTCAAAAGCCGGAAAAGTTTGTGCGGAGAAATGCGGAATTGAATTAAGTTGCAGCGGAATTCTGTTATCACGCGAAAAAAGTAACACAGATGCGGCTCAATGAATATAGAAATTCAAGAGAACTTTGGAGAACGATGCGCAGTGCCGTTAAACGAGCGAACGCCCCGGAGCAGAAGCCAGGGGTTCGCAGGAAAATACAATCGCCAGAGAGATTACTTGCTTCGATTTGCTATGCGAATATTGTGAATGCCGGCAAGAATTGACGAGCCGGTACTTGCCATCTGCGGTATCCACCAAACGCGACGCAAGAATAAATTGTCGCTTCGCTGCATTTTGCGTCCGGCCAGATCGAAAAGTACAGGCGCTACTTGAAGCGCTCCGTAAATCGCCGGTGAATTTGCGAATGGCTTCATCAAAGGATCGCGCTCATACGCTCCGGTTCCAATTGCCATGCGCGTGGAGTACGCGTCGAGCGCGGCCGCGCTATGCTCCGCGATGGCGAGCATCAGCCAGCTGCGCCGCGACGGCGCACGCTCGGCGGAAATGAGTTCCGGCTGCTTTCCAGATTGAATCGGCGGCACGGTGACCAGGGCGAGCGCCTCTGAGTTCGCCATCGAGAGGCCGACGGGCTTTTCCACGCCAGTGTCCGTTTTCGAAATTTCGCTATTGGCGGCAGACGGAATGGGCCGCGCGGAAGCGTCGGGCACCGCAGCGGGTGCACTGGCGGCAACCTTGGCAGCAGCGTTGGCAGCCGCTCGAGGCAGCGGTTCTACGGCGCCCGATGTAAACACGAGCGCAGCGATGGCGAATACCATGCGAAACCCTCTCCAAACGATTGAGATCGATTCCGGCCGTTCGGAGGGCACGCGCAGGTCCGGCGGAAAAGCCCGTAAGCAGCGTACTATCAGGCCGTCTCCACTCCTGAGATGGCACACGCCGGGACAAACTGGCGCTCCGCCTGCCAGAAAATGGAATCATTTTTCCATTGCATCCGTGACGTTTTTCGGCATTCTCCAAAAGAGAAGAATCCGTGGGCTTAGAGAGACTGAAGCGCCTTGCGCGCAGCGGCGAGGGTTCGATCGATCTCGTCATCCGTGTGCGCAGCAGAGACGAAAAGAGCTTCGAATTGAGACGGCGGAAGCAGGATGCCTTCGTTGAGCATCACCTGAAAGAATTTTGCGAAGCGCGCAGTACCGGACTTTTTCGCGCCCGAATAATCGCGGACGGGATCTCCCGAGAAAAATAACGTGAGGAGCGAGCCGGCGGCGTTCACAGTGCCCGGAATTTTCGCGTCCCATAGCGCGTCGCGAAGCCCCTCGACCAGCCGCATCGATTTCTTCATCAGCGCGGGATAAAAAGTGAACCCGGGTGTATTCAGCTTTGCGAGAGTTGCGAGCCCGGCGCGCATCGCGAGCGGATTGCCCGAGAGCGTTCCCGCCTGATAAACGGGACCAAGCGGAGCGATTTGCTCCATGACGTCGCGGCGGCCACCGTATGAGGCAACTGGCAATCCGCCGCCGATAATTTTGCCGAGAATCGTCAGATCGGGCCTAACGTTGAGCAGTTCCTGCGCGCTGCCGTAGGTCAGGCGGAAACCGGTGATTACTTCGTCGAAAATCAGCAGCGCGCCGTGGCGTTGGGTAACCGTGCGCAGCGATTCGAGGAAACCGGGCTGTGGCGGCACGACTCCCATATTTGCGGCAATCGGTTCAACGATGACCGCGGCGATTCTGTCCGCGTGCTGCTGAAAGATGCGTTCGGCGGCGGACGTGTCGTTGAATGGCGCGTTGAGCGTGAGGTGCGCAAGCGCTTCAGGCACTCCGGGGCTCGAATGGATGCCGAGCGTGGCCAAGCCCGAGCCGGCGTCGACAAGAAAGCTATCCGCGTGACCGTGGTAGCCACCTTCAAATTTGAGGATCAGGTCGCGCTTGGTGAATGCGCGCGCGGCCCGAATGGCGGACATCGTCGCTTCCGTGCCGGAACTGACGAAGCGGATCGTCTCGATCGAGGGGATGGCACGCGCGATCGTTTCTGCGAGTTCGACTTCGAGTGGGGAAGTCATGCCGTAGCTAGTGCCGCGCTGCGCCTGATCGGCGATCGCGGCGACGACCTCCGGATCAGCGTGGCCAAGGATCTGAGCGCCCCAAGAACAGATGTAATCGATGTACTCGCGACCGTCCACATCCCACACACGCGAACCTTGCGCGCGTTCGACAATCAGCGGCGTGCCGCCAACGGCGCGAAATGCACGAACGGGGCTGTTGACGCCGCCGACCAGAATTTTTTGCGCGCGCGAAAAAAGGTCGAATGAATTGCGTTTGGTCATGTTGGGGTGTCGACAGTCTACAGCGGAGACTCCGCATCGAGAAAATGAAAAGCAGCTCTTCACTCGGTTCGGGTTGACAAGTTGCAGGGATTTTGCGGGGCTAGCAGCGCGGCAGCCAACGCGCGAGATCTTTGGCGTGATAGGTAAGGATGATCGAAGCGCCCGAACGTTGGATGCTGGTGATAATTTCGATGACGATGCGCTTTTCGTCGATCCAGCCCTTCGCCGCAGCAGCTTTCACCATCGAAAATTCGGCACTTACGTTGTAGGCGGCAAGAGGCACGTCAAAACGTTCATGCACTCGGGCGATGACGTCGAGATATGGCAGCGCGGGCTTAACCATAATGATATCCGCGCCTTCTTCGAGATCGAGTGCGACCTCGCGCAGCGCTTCACGGGCGTTGGCGGGATCCATCTGGTAGCTGCGGCGGTCTCCAAACTGCGGGGTGGAATCGGCCGCTTCGCGAAACGGTCCGTAAAACGCGGAACAATATTTGGCGGCGTACGAAATGATCGCGACGTCCGTGAATTTGTTTTCGTCGAGCTTGCGACGAATCGCTGCGACGCGCCCGTCCATCATGTCGGACGGAGCGACGATGTCAGCCCCCGCGCGCGCGTGCGATAGAGCCGCGTCGGCAAGAAGCGCGATGCTTGGGTCGTTCGCGATTTCGCCATTTTCGATTACTCCACAATGGCCATGGCTCGTGTATTCGCAGAGGCAAACGTCCGTGACCACGAGCAGATTCAATTTCGCCTTACGAATGGCTTCGATGGAGCGCTGCACTGCGCCGGTGACGGAAACGGCCTGGGAGCCAGCCTCATCTTTCTTTTCAGGCAAGCCGAAAAGAATCACGGCAGGAATGCCAAGATCGACGACTTCGCGACACTCCTCGACAACTTGATCGGGCGATTGCTGATAAATGCCGGGCATGGAGCGAACTTCCTTGCGAACTTTTATGCCGGGACACGCGAACATCGGATAGATGAGCCCGTTGGCCGTGAGCTGCGTTTCTCGCACCATGCCGCGGAGCGCTTCGGTGCGGCGTAAGCGACGCGGGCGATGAATCGGAAAACTCATTTTGCTATCTTCGCTCGATCCTTCGACGCAAAGTGGAGGCAGATCGCGTCTGCAATGTCACGCGATTTCGGATAATCGGCTTCGATGGCAACGGCAAAACCTGCGTCGCGAATCGCTTCGGCCGTCGTAGGTCCGATCGCTGCAAAAACTGACTGCGCCGCAAGCCGGTTCAGGAGCTCGCTTCCGGCGACTTGCGCGAAATTGTGAAACCCAGAAGGACTGGCGAAGAAAACCACATCGGCACCTTCATCCTCGATGCGCGACAGTCCCTCGCGATTTAGCGATTCTGGCACAGAAGTTCGGTAGGCGACAACGGATGTGACTTCGGCCCCAGCCTCACGCAACAACCTGCCGACGCGGTCACCCGCCTTATCGCTTTGCGGCAACAGAATTCTCTTCCTGTGAGCCCGCGCTGAAAATGCGGAGACGAGTTCGGTCCCGGATCGGGCATTTGAGTCTACAAAATCTACTTTCAAACCCTCATGCTGCGCCGCGCTGGCTGTCGTGTCGCCAAGCGCCGCAATCCTGGGCGCACCCGGAACGAGCAGCAGGCCGAGATTCAAGTGCCGCAGGCGATTACAGAAGAATTGAACGGCGTTTTGGCTCGTGAACGCGATCCAATCGAAATTGTCAAGATGCCGGAGCGCACTGTCGAGCAAAGTCTGATCAACGGGCGGTACAAACTCAATGACAGGCAAAAACGTGACGTCAGCGCCCAGACTGTAAAGCAGCGGCGGGAGATTGACAGTGGACTCCTTTGCGCCGGTGAGGACAATATGCTTTCCGGCGAGCGATTTTTTTGCCGTCGCCATCACCCTTAGCCCACAGAGCGGCCGGCGAGGCGCAGAATTTTCTCCGCGCCAGCCGCAATCAGATTTTCTGCAAGGCGTTTCCCGGCCGAGGGTGGATCGCCGCTCGATAAAGTGATTTCGCGGCGAACGGATTCCCTGCCGTCGGAGGAAAACACCCCCGCTTCGAGATGTAGCCGATCGTCGGCGATCCGGGCAAGCGCGCCGAGGGGGAGCTGGCAACCGCCCTGAAGTTCGTGCAGCAGCGTGCGTTCAACGGTGACGCAAGTCCGCGTCTCGGCGTCGTCGAGCACAGCTACCAAAGCAGCCGTGTGCTTATCGTCTACGCGAATCTCAATGCCAAGGGCGCCTTGTCCAACGGCCGGCAGCATAACCTCGGGATCGAATACTTGCGTGATGCGCTTTGCTGAGCCTAGTCGATTTACTCCAGCCATCGCGAGCACGATCGCGTCAAATTCCCGTGCATCGAGCTTTTTCAAGCGCGTGTCGACGTTGCCGCGCAGATCGACAACATCGAGGTCGGCGCGGAAATGACGGAGCTGCGCCTGTCGCCGCAGACTACTGGTGCCGATCCGCGCGCCCTGCGGCAAATATTTCAGTGCGCGGCCAGTGCGCGAAATCAGGCAATCGCGCGGATCTTCTCGGCGGGTCATCGCTGCGAACGCGAGCCCGGCTGGAATTTCCGTGGGCACGTCTTTCATGCTGTGGACCGCAAGATCAATCGTGCCAGCGAACAGCGCTTCTTCAAGTTCCTTGATGAAGATTCCCTTAGCGCCATTTTCAGAGCCAATCTGTTCGTTGACCTGGGCAACGGAGGCGCTTTGAAGGCGGTCGCCGGAGGTTCTAATGCGGACGAGTTCCGCCTCGATTCCATGATGACGATTCAGCAGGTCGGCGACGTGGTTGGCTTGCCAAAGCGCGAGCGCGCTGCCGCGCGTCCCGATGCGCAGTGCGTTCACTAGGAATCCTCTCGGTCGTCGCTTTTGGCATCCAGCCGGAAGAGGTGCCGTACCGCCTCAATCGCGCCGAGGCGGCCGTGCGAGTGAGCGCGCAATTGGCTCTCGGGAATTTCGAGCAGGCGCTCGATGAGGTCTTCGGTGACGGTTGCGAGCCGCTTGCGCTCGTCAGGGGAAACATTCTGAACCGTTTCCAAATGTCGGCGCAGGACTTCCTCGCGCTGCTTGCGAAAATGCACGCGGAGATCATCAACCATGGAGCCCGCCGCCAAATGCGAACGCCAGGCCTCGAATTTAGCGATATGTTCGGTAATGATCGCTTCGGCCCGCGGAATTTCCGCTTCGCGCGCGCGCTTATTTTGTTCGACGATTTCGCCGAGGTCATCAACGTTGTATAGATACAAGTTGTAGAGACTCGCGGCTTCGGCGGATACGTTTCGCGGGACTCCAAGATCCACAACGAAAATCGGGCGGCCGCCGCGCGCCGCGAGGGCACGTTCCAACATTGCCTGTGTGATTACCGAGCCGACGTCACCAACGGAAGTCACAATGATTTCCGGCGCCGCGAGAACGCCGTCGAGGGATTCCCACGCGACGGCTTCACCACCCATGCGGCCGGCGAGCTGCTGGGCACGTTCATAGGAACGATTGACGACGCGCAGACTTCCGATGCCGCGATTGCGCAAATGCTCGACTACCTGCTCGGCAACGTTTCCTGCGCCCACAATCAAGGCGGCGTGACCTTTCAAATTTCCGAAGACGCGCTCGGCAAGCTTCACTCCGGCGAGCGAAACGGACATGGGCCGCGCACCGACCTCTGTTTCCGAGCGGACCCGCTTGCCGACCTCCAACGCGCCTTGGAATGCGCGATTCAGCAGGGGCCCTGTGGCCCCATGCTCGAGCGCTTTGCTGTAAGCGCCGCGAAGCTGGCCGAGGATCTCAGCTTCGCCGAGCAGCATCGAGTCAAGTCCGGCTGCGACACGGTAAAGATGGCGAACCGCATCCGTCCCAACCCAGCGGTACGTGCGTCCTTCGAGCTCCGCGCGAGAGATACGGTGATAAGAAGTGAGAAATTCCTCCATTGCGTCCGTCGCGGAGACATCCGCGCTGGCAGGCACGCCGTAGAGCTCGCTGCGATTGCAGGTGGAAACGACGACGGCTTCGTCGAGAATGCCCTGCCGGCGAAGACGGTCCGCGGCATCCAAGGCCTGCTCGTTCGTGAAGGCGACGCGCTCGCGCAGCTCGACCGGTGCGGTGCGATGGTTGCAGCCGATGAGCGCCACGTGAACTTTTTCCGACGTTTGAGCGGCGACCATTAGAAAAATCGGTGGAAACGCGTGAGGTACAGGTTCACCACCGTATAACTGAATAACACAAGCGCGAAATTCAGGGCGCAAACGATTGCGGCGCGGGCGCCACGCCAGTTCGCGCTGCGCGAAAGCCAAAGATAGGCGGCGTAGATCACGACAACGGCGAGCGTGACGATCACTTTCGGATCGGCCCACATGTATTCGCCCGTGAGGCGGTGTTCCCAGATCAATCCGCTGATTACGCCGAACGCCAAAGCGGCCAGCCCGATGTAAACGCTGCTGCGCGCCATGCGATCGAGAACGTCGAGCGCGGGAAATCGCCAGAATGCTCGCCCGGGCCGGTGCGAGCGCAGCACACGATTCTGCGCAAGATAAATGATGCTCACGACGAACGAAAGCGCGAAAGCGGCATAAGACCAAGTGTTCAGTGTGACGTGGAAAGCAAATAACGGCCCCCGCGCGGGCGGCGGCCCAGGAATTTCGCCGGGTGCCAGCGAGTCGAGCAGCGCCATCCAGACGAAAAGCAGAACCGTAACAAACGCTCCTACGGTTCGCTGCCGGTGAATCAGTTCGAGGCCCAGATACGTGAGGCCCAGAAGCCACGCGAAAAGCGACATGGAGCCGTAAAGATCGTCATACGGCACGGCATGAATCCAGTGCGACCGCTCCAGCAGCGAAGAATATTGCAGCAGAATGCCGCCAGCGAGCAGCAGAGTGGCGATCCGGCCCATCCAGACATTGGGCACATAGAGAATCCGCGCGTAGCAGACAAAACTCGCCGCATACAGCGCGAGGCTCCAGTAACCCATGTGATTCAGCATGAAAAGCGGGATCTCCGACCGAAAGATTATAACGCCAAAAGAAGGGTGATGCCGGACCGCAGCCATTAAGTAACGGAGAAGGCCCAGCCCGAGCGCGTGCACTGCAGGATCTGTTTATGCTTGGGCTAGCGTAGCCCCACCACTGTCGCCGACGGGCACAGCAAGCTGCGCCCCTACAAACCCGCTGCTGAACTACGCGGTTGCGCTTGTGCCGCTGTAAAAATTCCCGGAACGCAATTTGACGAGCGCTTGACCTGGGTCCAATGTGACGCCGATAGGATCGCCCCCTTCGGCGACGACTCTGATCTGGGCGCGCAGCATGCGCCGCTGCATGATGATGCCGCGGTCGCTGCTGGCGAGGTGTTCTTCGCTATGCATGCCCATCGGCCCCTGGCCAAATTGAGCCTCAAAATCGCCGGGCGTATCCTGTTTCTCCTGCTCCGTCATCTGGCCCCACAACTTGCCATTAAAACGAACGCCACCGAGCGGAGGCGCATTTTTCGGCATGCGCGAGGCTGTCACCATCGTGAAATGGGAATCGTCCACGGGAAGCGACCATGTAACGCGATTAGCCTTCACCTGATCGATGTCGATCGGATTGGGCACGCACATGATGTTGGGCATAATCCATGAGGAAATGCGGTCGTATTCGCGGCCGTCGTCCAATTTCCGTTTGGCGGAATAGCAGACGCCGTTCTCCGTGGCGAAAAAGTCGACCTTCGGCATCAACGCGAATTGAGGCACGAATTGCACGGTGCTGAACGTGGAATGCAAAACCTGCACGTGAAACGGATCCATCACGTTGTCGTTCATGTGCAGCCAGCTATAGGGGGCTACCTCTAGACTGCTGTCTCCGGTCGCTCCAAAAGCGCCTTTATCCGCGCGCATTTCCTCGTCAGGCCGAAGATCTTCAAGAATGTCGTAGCGCGGCAGGATGGGCTTCCTTTCGGGAGGCCCCATATATGCAAAGACGATGCCATAGCGCTCTTCAAGCGGATACCATGGCTGGCGCGCCACTTCGAGGTTACGTCCGCCATCAGGCTCGCACGGCTGTCGAAGACAGTGCCCTTCCACGTCGAAGAGCCAGCCGTGATAGCAGCAGGCGATGCCTTCTTCGCTTACGTGTCCATAAAAAAGTGTGGTGCCGCGGTGCATACAACGGGGATAGAGCAAGCCGGGGCGGCCTTTTTTGTCGCGGAAGATGATGAGTTCTTCGCCAAGGATTTTGACGTACTGCGGACGATCCGTGACGGCGGCCGAAACGGCAACCGGCTGCCAGTAACGGCGCATCAGTTCGCCGCAAGGCGTGCCCGGACCAACCTCGATCAACTCGAAATCGGGATGCTGCTCCGGCCGTCCGTAGGCGCTGCCCTCGGCATGTTTCTGCTGTTTGGGTTCAGGCATTTCCCCCTCCCCAAAAGACACTCGCAATAGACACCCCTGCCGATTGTGTTGTCAAGGGAGGGCGTTTCTCGGCAGGCTGGGTTAATGCGATTCGGGCGCTTTGAAAGTGAACGAAATAGCTTTCGATTCCTTCGGGCCGATTGTGACGGTGGCATCCTGGATGCCGAGACGCTCGTGCCAGGCTTCGATGATGTACGTGCCGGGCGGAAGGTTTTTCAGATCAAACGTGCCGGACTTCGTGGTCACGTCGAAATACGGATGCGCGAAAACAAAGAGAAACGCGCGCATCCAAGGGTGAATATTGCACGCGACGGGAAATCCAAGTTCCTGGTGCGGAAAAGTGGTGACATACGGCTGCTCGCCGGCAGCGAGGGAGCGATTCCACGGCTTATTTATGCGCGGGATTGGATGAACGTTGTGCGTCGTCGGGTCGGTGTTCTTGAACTCGAGCGGCTGGTTGGTCATCAGCGCGAGGACGCGAGGTACGTACATGCAGCCTTTTTGGTCGAGCACGGCAGGCTCTTTCGGAGTGTCGAAATGATAGCTGCCGAGGCCGGATTTCACGTACACCACCGTATCTGAGAGCGCATCGTGAGGACCGAGCTCGATGATCGGCGGTGCGATGGGCTTTGGATGAGCCTGAACGCAGATCGGCTCGGCGCTCATGTCGATCGGATGGAATGCGGGCGGAGTGCCCTCGAATCTCACCGTGCCGCCAATAGAACCGGCAGTCGCTGGGTCGACTACAGCGGTCGGTTCGGGAGGCGCCGAAGTTTCATCTGAATCTTGCTTGCTGCAACCGATGGCTATGAGAGCGAATGCGATCAGCAGAAAAGCGGGCCGAAATTTCAAGGCTAAGTGAAATCCTTTCTAAACCATATTAGCAAATCGCATAAGGAATCCTGCGCGGATTGCCTCTTGCGGCGTTCATATATTTATTAGACGTAGCGCAGCGGGTTTTAGCGCGAGCTTTCGGTGGACTTTACGCCTGAGCAGCATGGGCAGGCTGCGTCATCACTTCCGCGATCGCGGCGAGCGCCTGATCAATGGCGTCGCGACCCACATCGAAGTGAGTGACCATGCGAATGGAGTGTTTGCCAGTCGCGCCGCAGAGGACGTCGCGCTTCGCGAGCTCTGCAACAACATCTGCCGCAGTGCGCGCAGGAGAACCATTTACTGGGCGCAGCTCGAAAATCAGAATATTCGTGACGACTTTCTTGGGGTCGAGTCCGATGCCGTCGATACGCGCAAGGCCTTCAGCGAGATGCCGGGCGTTTTCATGATCGATGTGTAAACGCTTCGGAGTCTGTTCGAGCGCCACGAGCCCAGCTGCCGCGAGTACTCCTGCTTGCCTCATCCCGCCGCCGAGAAGTTTGCGCGTCACGCGCGCTCTCTCGATAAAATCACGCGAGCCGACAAGCATCGAGCCAACCGGCGCACCAAGGCCTTTCGACAGGCAAAACATCACTGAATCGAATTTGCCAGTGATGTCCGCAACGCCGCGCCCGAGCGCCGTGGCTGCGTTAAAAATGCGCGCGCCGTCCAGATGAACCGGAACGCCCACGGCGTGTGCGCGTTCGCAAATGTCATCCGACACTGACGGCGGATACACGGTCCCGCCGTGCATGTTGTGCGTGTTCTCGAGCTCGATCAGCGCGGTTTGCGCGCGGTAATACACATGGGGACGAATCAGCGGCTCGATTAAATCCCAGTTGAGAATGCCGTCTGGCGCGGGCACAGTGTTCGGCACGCAGCCTGCGATCGCAGAAAGCGCACCCATTTCATAGAGGTAGATGTGCCCCTGCGCTTCGCAAATCACCTCGGTACCGGGCCGAGTCCAGGTTTTGATCGCCGTGAGGTTGGCCATCGAGCCCGAGGGAAAATAAAGCGCCGCTTCGCGCCCGAAAATCTCCGCGGCTCGTTCTTGTAGACGATTGATCGTGGGATCTTCGCCGTAGACGTCGTCACCGACGACGGCTTCAGCCATGGCACGTCGCATGGCTGGCGTCGGCCGCGTGACCGTGTCGCTGCGAAGATCGATCGGCGCTCGAAGCATCGCGCTAATCATACTAAAGCTTGGGTCGAGAAGTTAAGCTGGCGGTGGCAAGGGCGAGGCGGGCGTTCAAATGCGGCGTGCGGAGTGAAGGATCACGCTGCCGAAGTTCCACGACTGAATTTCGACTCCGGTAAAACCGCACTGCTGCATAAGCACCTTCAGTTCTTGAGGCGACGGAAATTTCGAGACCGAAGTCGGCAGATATTTGTAAGCATCGGAGCTGCCGGAAATGGCGCCGCCAAGACGCGGCAGAATATTTTTGAAATAAAAGCGGAAGACGCCGGCCATCACGCCGGACGCGGGCTCGGTGAATTCCAGGATTCCCAGTTCCCCACCCCGTTTTAGGACCCGTGAAAACTCGCGCAAGCCGTCTTCATAACTCGCGAGATTGCGAAAGCCAAACGCCGTGGTGAGCAAATCGAAGGTCGCGTCGGCAAAGGGCAGGTGCAGCGCGTCCGCCGCCGCAAATGCGACCAAGTGACTTCCAACGCTCGCTTTTTCGCGACCGCGCACGAGCATCGGTTCAACGAAATCGGCCCCAACAACCGGCTTCGAATTCACGCTGATCGATCGCGTGCGATCGAGCGCGAAAGCTAGATCTCCCGTGCCGCAGCAGACATCGAGTATCTGGGCATCGGGCCGCTGCAGAATATGAAGGAAATGTTTCGCCGTCCTTCGGCGCCAGAGGCGGTCGAGCGAGAATGAAAGTAAGTGGTTGAGAAAATCGTAGCGCGGCGCGATGCGCGCGAACATGTCGCGCACCCGGGAAGCTGCTTCACACTCGTTCGTAACACCTTCGGGGCGTGTGCCCCCGAGCGGCGTTTTGTGGTCAGCGGCCATTGCTCGCCGCGATCAGCGGCAATTCTGCGAACGCCCGCGCGGCCAACGACCACGGAAGCTCAATACCCCACTTGCAGGCCCCGATCCGCGGCGGCAGCACCCAACGCACACGGCCAGCGTGAGCCTTTTTGTCGCTTGCCGTAACTCTCTTAAGCTCTATCGTGCGAATCCCCGAAAGGGGTGGCAGCGGTCCTACACTGAGCACCAGTCGGATGATTCGGTTCGCGGACCGCTCATCGAGGCGGTCCGCTGCGAGAGCAAGAAGCGTGGCGGCAATCATTCCCCAGGCAATCGCTTCACCATGAAGAAAGCGTCGGTAGTTCGTTGCGGTTTCGAGCGCGTGGCCAAATGTATGGCCGAAATTCAGAATTTGGCGCAGGCCAGCCTCGCGCTCGTCCTTGCTAACGACATGTGCTTTGATCGCAGCGCAGCGTGGGATGATGTACCCAAGAGATGCGGGATCGCGACGCAAAATTGCATCCATGTGGCGCGCAAGAAACTCAAAAACCCGACGGTCCGCGATCACGCCGTACTTAATCACCTCATAAAGGCCCGAACGAAACTCCCGATGCGGCAAGGTGCTGAGAAATACCGGATCGGCGACAACGAGTCTCGGCGGGTAGAAAGCCCCGACCAGATTCTTCCCTTCCGGCAAGTCGACGCCGGTCTTTCCGCCGATCGCGCTATCGACCTGCGCGACAACCGTAGTGGGAATGTGCACCAAACGCACGCCGCGCGAATATGTCGCCGCGGCGAAGCCTGCCACGTCGCCAACAACACCGCCCCCAATAGCGATCACAATCGCGCGGCGATCTGCGCCCGCCCGAACTAACTGCCGCGCGATGCTTTCGATTGTCGAGAGACGCTTGGCCGATTCGCTGTCGTCAAACAGAATCGGCTTCTTTGCGGGCGCGCCAAGAATCTTCGCGAGCGTTTTTCCCCAATGCCGCCAGACTCGCGGGGACGAAACTACGAAGGCGCCGGTCGAATCGCCCAGCCGCCGAATCAAACTCGGCACTCGCGCGAGGGAGCGCGGCTCGCAGACGACGTCGTAGGCCCCCGCGGAACTTCTCACGCTAATCGTAGGCATGGTCGAGCGGAAAAATGTAGCACAGTTCCCTCAGGCGAAAGATGCTGGCGGGCTAAACAAACTGCCGACCGCCTGCGTATATACGATTAGGAGACCTCAGATGCTGACGTTTTTGCTTTGGTGCATTCTGCTGATCCTTTGCTGGCCGCTAGCTTTTTTGGCTGTAGTGCTGTACCCGATCTTGTGGCTGCTGCTTCTGCCCTTTCGGATTGTGGGAATCGCAGTCGAGGGCGTCCTTGGCCTACTGCGAGCTATTATTTTCCTGCCTGCGCGAGTTCTGAGCGGTCCACGGCACGCGTGATTTCGGCCTCATTCGCTGCGTCCAAAACTAGCTGATTTCAAACGCAATGAACCGCTAGTATGAAGAAAGCCAGAGGAAGTAGGGGAGGGAGCCTCGCCTTTAATTTCTCGAAAGGAGCGGATAAGAAGATCCCGGGGTGTGGTAGATCTTCTTAATTGGGCGCTCGGTTTGTCCGGCAAAGCTCCCCAGTCGTGATCTTTCTAGCCAAATTAGCCCTTGTGCTAGCCGGCTACAATGCAGGGATATATCGGTTTCTAAGGGGGAAAAGACCCTAGGCCGCCCGATTCTGAAGGGCTTAGCTTGCCCTATTGGCTGGGCAACAGCGGCACCGCGAACCGACTCGGCGCCGTATAATTCAACCCGCAGAGGTCCGATTTTTGGCGATCAAGCTGATAGCAATGGACATTGACGGCACGCTGCTCGACAGTACGGGCCGGCTCTCGGGAGAAAACGCCTCAACCATCGCGGAAGCGGGAGCGCGTGGAATCGAGATCGTGATCGTCACTGGCCGGAGGTTTCACTCGGCCCGAATGATCGCTCAAGGCCTTCCCTGCACCACCGAAGTCATCTCGAGTAATGGGGCGCTGATCAAATCGCCGGACGGACAAACTCATTACCGCCGCCTCCTCGCATCCACTACTGCGAGACGCGTCCTCGAAGCTACTGCTGAGTTTAGGCCGTACGCCGGCGTGATTTTCGATCGCCCTGCCGAGGCTCAAATTATTTTCGAGAATATTGACTGGGATGGGCCGTTCATCGGGCCTTATCTGCGTCGACACCGGGACCAAGTAGCGGAGATTCAGCCGCTAACCGCCTGTTTGAATGGCGAAGATCCGGTCGAAGTGATGTTCATTGGAGAGTGCGACCGAATCCGGCTTGCGGTCGAGACGCTGGCCGAACTGCCAGGTGCGCGTGATTACACTCTGGCACTGACTGAATACTTGCAGCGTGGATTGTCGATGTTCGACGTTCTGGCGCCCGGCGTTTCCAAGGGGGCTGCACTGGCGGAGTGGGCCCAGCGGCGCGGCATTCAGCGCGACGAGATTATGGCGATCGGGGACAATTGGAACGACCGCGAAATGCTAGAATACGCGGGCTTGCCCATTATCATGGGGAATGCAGTCGCTGAACTGAAATCTCTCGGTTGGACTGAAACGCTGGGGTGCGACGAGAGTGGCGTCGCGCATGCCATCCAGACGCATGTTCTGAGGAATCGTTGAGTCAGCACGGGCCATCCGTGTGTTCACGAAAAAGGGAGGGGGGAAATATGAAGATTTCTGCGGTAATTCGCACGGCGGTATTGGCTTCTTGTCTTCTTCCAGTCGGGCTGGGCGCTCAACAATCGGGTGCGCCGGATCCGCGCGCGCGCCTTCCCCAGGGACCGGCGACGATTACGTCCGTGCTGAACACCGAACTCATCATCGTTGAATACGAAGTCGTGGCAGCCGCAGACGCAATGCCCGAGGACAAATACGAATTCGCTCCGACAAATGGAGAGTTCAAAGGCGTGCGAACGTTCGCTCAGGAAGTGAAGCATATCGCGACCACCAACAACCGGTTCTTCAATGCGATCCTGGGCACATCGACGCCCGCCGCATCGCAGTTCGAAGCTGAGAACGGGCCAGACTCAGTGAAAACAAAAGCCGAGATCATGCAATACCTGCGCGATTCATTCGCATTGGGTCACAAGGCGATTGCAACGATCAATCTCGACAACGCTTTCGTTCCGATGAAGAGCCCTGCCACTCCGTTTTTGACAAGTTCGTCTGCGACCGCGATGTTTGCGTGTGCGCACGCAATGGATCACTACGGACAAATGGTGGAATACCTGCGCGATAATGGAATCGTACCGCCGGCGAGCAGGCAGCGCCCGCCTGCCAATCCGCCATCTAAATCCGGGAACTAAAAAACGGGCTAATCAACTGCAACGAAAACTCACAAAAATCGCGGTCCCCGCGGCGCTGGCCCTGTCGGTCGCCACAGCGCTGCTGACGCAGCCCGCCCGAGCCGATTACGCCGTTTTGCGCTCTGGCGGACGGCTTCACGTAACGGGGTACGAAGTCGATGGCGACCGAGTAAAGCTAAGTATTGCGGGTGGAGTAGCCGAAATTGCCGCTAGCGATCTGATCAGCGTGGAACCGGAGGATGTTTTTCCCGCTCCCCCGGCCGCCAACGTGGATTTCGGCCTGCGCTACGCAAAACTGATTCATGCCGCGGCTGAAAAGCACGGAGTCGATGAAAAGCTGATCACACAGGTTATTGCTGCGGAGTCTAATTTCGACGCCAAAGCAGTCTCGCGCAAAAGAGCTTTGGGCTTGATGCAGCTGCTGCCGCAGACGGCATTGCGTTATGCGGTGAAGAACGTGTTCGACCCGGGACAAAACATCGACGGCGGCACGCATTACCTGAAGGATTTACTGGCACGCTACCGCGGCAACCTCCGCTTGGCGCTAGCCGCATATAACGCCGGCCCGGAAATGGTCGATCGTTACGGAGGCGTGCCGCCTTTTCCAGAAACGCAGAATTACGTCCGCGAAATTACGTCGAAACTTGCTGCGGCTACAGTGGCAACCGCGATTTCCATCCGATAGCTGACCAAAACCATATAAGAGTTCCCTTGCGGTAAGTCCGCGTGTATCATCGCGCCAAATGAATGCAGGCCTTCGCCCGAGGCCTGTCTCACTGCTTTAAGGAAGGAACATGTCGAACAGCATTTGGCTTCTCGTTGCCTTTCTTCTGCTCGCCGGCGCAGCTTCCGGGCAGGGGCAACCTCAGCCTGAGTCAGCGGACACACGCGGAATGCTGCTCGACGTGGTCGTCACGCCCAAATCCGGTCCAGCAGTAACCGGCTTAAAACAGCAGGACTTTACAATTCTTGATGACAACGCCCCGCAGACGATCACGTCATTTCGAGCATTCAATGGCAGGGACGCCCAGATCGAATTCACCATTGTGCTCGACTCCGTGAATCTTGGTTTTTCGAACTTCTCCTACGCATTCGATCAGGTCGAAAAATTTCTTCGCTCTGAGGGAGGACAACTCGCTCACCCGGTCACAATTGTCATTGCCACGGACACCGACTTGACGGTGGAGGACTTCTTCTCGACAGACGGAAACAAGGTAGCTGACTGGCTGGCCCAGCACGCACCGGGCCTTCGCGGCATTACCCGCTCCGGCGCTGTCTATGGCGCGGAAGAGCGATTCCAAATCTCACTCAAAGACCTGGGCCAAGTCGCTGTGAATGAGGCTCACCTTCCCGGGCGCAAGATCGTGATTTATGTTTCCGCTGGATGGCCGTTTCTTTCGGGACCAGAAGTTCACTTATACGATAAGGCGGAGCAACAGCTCTTTGCTGAGATTGGGGGGCTCTCAACTCAATTCGATCAGTCGCACGTAACTTTATACAGCATCGATCCTCTAGGCATTGTCGACAATGTTCGAAACTCCGTCTGGAAGGATTTTCTGAAGCCCGTCGCAAAGCCGAGCCAGGTGCAGGCGGGAGATCTGGCCCTGCAAGTTCTCGCGGCGCATAGCGGCGGCGTAACCTTTGAAGCCAGCAACGATATCGCTACGCAGATTGGAAGATGTATAGCGGATACCGAATCGTATTACGAACTGACCTTCGACCCGGCGCGCGGCCGGCAGCCAAACGAATACCACCGTCTAGAGGTGCGTGTCTCGCAACCCGGCCTCACTGTACGCACACGCCAGGGCTATTACGCTCAACCGTAACTCGTGATTTACGCAAGGCGCGAAGTTACCGCGCCGAAACTAGCGTCCCGGACCGCCCACACAGTGCTCGTTAGACTACTGGGTGGCGGATTTTTCGCCAAGGCGACGCATGCGCTCTTGAAGTTTCTTGCGCAGCGGCGCTGGAGCATTGGGATTGAACGCGACCAGATACCATAGCGGTTGCGAACGATCACGGCTAAGGCGCGAAAGCGTGGCAGCATCACTATTCGGATGGCGCGCGATATTCTCGCGGATCGCGGAATATGGGTGATGCGAAAGGCGCCCCAGCGTCTTTGAACCGACTTTCGGGTGCTCGCTAATCAGTCGCAGCAAGTAATAATCTTCCTTGGGCGCCTGGCGCGAAAGCTGGTCGAGGGCTTCGGGTTTCACTTCGGCGCTCAAGACCACTCCCACTTTTTCATCCCAGCCGGGATTGATGTGATTCAATTCCTGCGTGCGTGCGTGGATCAATTGCTCGATCACGCGGCGCTCCTGGTCAAGGCGCGACGTCGGCAACGCGCTGCGCTCGACGGAATCGAGCACGCGCAGCAGATGTTGTCTCTCGCCAAAAACGATCTGCGAGGTTCGCACGGCCTTCCCCTTGTTCGAATTTCTCACCAAATCAGAACGTCTCATCTGCATCACTCCATCAAATTCGTATAACGCTGCGCGTCAGAACTCGCATCCATTCCGCGCCGACGCCTGGGCGTTGGAGCGGTGATCGCTCACCGGTGAAACTAGTATAACTGAACGGATAACATGCCTCTCACTCAACCGGCTTCCCCATCTCGGCCGCAGCCAGCTCTTGGATGACCGCCGAAATTATCCAGCGGCGCGCAAAAGCAGTAAAGCGAAGGCCGCGAACGAGTTTCCCCACCGCGCAACAGATAGTCCTAGGACTACGCCGGGTCGATATCGGTGACGTCTCAGAAAAGGAGGTCGTTGCCTGGGAATTACGCCGGCTATCGCTTCTCGGAGTGCGGTATATCTGTCGCGGCAGCACGCCGCAGGAACTTCCAGCGCCCCTTTTCGCGCACAAAAGTGTCGTCATAGTGACCACCGTATAGAACGGAGGGTTTGTTGTCAGTGCCCGTGACGGTGAATGACCAACGGGACCAAGCCGTTGCCGAATCTCCTTGCACGTCGATCAAAAAATTCGTCAGAAGGTGATACGTGGACCCAGGATTAGTCCCGGGCCGAACAGGCAGATTCTTTTCCATTAAAGCCCGGATTCCGGCTGGCCCTTTGGCAGAACCAAAGCCGCCAATCCATTCGCCGCTTTCTGCAAAGAGTTGCGAGTATGAGACGAGATCGTGGGCGTCCAGATAGCGGCCATAGCTGATGAGGACACCGCGGATTTCTTCAATGTCTTCCAGACGCTTCAAGCGCGAGGCAAGAGACTCGGCCGAAGTGCCCTTCGCTTCGGGAACCCTCGGCAGCAAGGCGCCCGCGAGTGGAACCAGCGCGACGCCGGCCATTTCCCTGCGTGTGAAGTGTCCAGACGTTTTCATGAAGGCCCCTCCCGGGTGCACTGAGAAACGAAGCGGACCATAACATCAGGGATTCGGAACTGCAATCTGGGCGAAATCGATTGCTGCGATATGGACGCTATCGCAAGAATGGGTTATGAGCGCGTTCGGCGCCGATGGTCGTGTTGTCGCCGTGGCCGGGAATAACGAGCAGGTGATCGGGCAAAACCAGCAGTTTGTCGCGAATCGAGCGGATAATTTGCGGGTACGAGCCGCCGGGCAAATCCGTGCGGCCAATGCTTCCCTGAAAAAGGGTGTCGCCGGCGATCAGGCGGGCAGCGGCGCGATCCATCGTTTCGGTGGATCGATTCGAATCCGACTGTGGACCTACTCCTCCAGATTTGGCGGAACTCTCCGGATCGGCCGTCACCACCAAGCTGATGCTGCCCGGCGTATGTCCGGGTGTGTGCAAGACGCCCGCCGAAAAATTTCCCCAGCGCAGCTTATCGCCCTCCTTCACAAAGTCCTGGATGCGCATTATTTCGGGCGTGGGGACTCCAAGCCATTCCGCCTGTTGGTCGAGTCCCCGGTAAAGATCCACGTCTGCTTCGTGTATCAGGACGGGCGCTTTTGTAGTGCGATGAAGCGCCGCAAGTCCTCCGACATGATCGATATGCGTGTGGGTGCTTACGATGGCCCGCACTTTCAACCTGTGCCCTTGCAGAATTTCGAGAATGCGATCTACTTCATCGCCCGGGTCGACGACGATGGCTTCTCCGGTTGAAGTATCGCCCAGGATCGAGCAGTTGCACTGCAGCAAGCCAACCGGAATTATCTCGTGGATGAGAGCGCTGGGCATCCGCCTCAGTATAACAGCGGCGCTAAGATCGCCCGCAGCACGCACGAGCCGCCGCTATATCCCGCGAAGCTGCCGCGCGCGACGTGCGAAAGCTGCGGCCAAAAGGCCTGCCGCGATAACCAGATACATCCATGCAAACCGAGCGGTGCGCGCACCGCTCGCTGCTCCGGTAAAATCCAATCCTGGTACGCGGTTTAAGGGGCCGACGTACCAGAGAGCCGTATAGAGCCCTTCGAAGAACCTGCTTGTGCCGGTCCAGACTCCGGATGCCAGCGCGAGAGACGGCACAAAGAGAGCGCCTGCGGTCCAGGCGAGAAGTGCGGTTGCCTGACCGGACATGGCGAGCCGCAAAGCGACTCCAGCGCCCAGCAAGAATGTGATGGTGACGCCCGCAAGCCAAGCCGCAGGAAGCTGCCGTCCCAAGATCCCCGGGCACGAAAAAAGCAGTTGCTGCGTGCCAAAGCGCACTTCTCGGGTTCCCGCGGTCGACCAGATTAGGATGGGCCATATCCACGCGGCAGTGAGCAGTCCTCGAGACACATTCAGCGGGGCGAAGCATTGCGCGACGATCAGGCCGGCCGCAACCGCGTACCACCACCAGCGAAGCCCTTTGACTGCAAGGCGCAGTTCCGCGATGAAAATTCTTCCACACGGAGAGCCATGCAAAGCGTGCGTTAGTGGTGTGAGGTGAATTCGAGCGCCGGTCGCGGTTTCTGCGGTGTAAGACGGCGACAATATTTCCGCCGCAACCTTTGCCGCCACTTCCTGCTTAGAAGGCCACGGGCTCTGGGATCGCGCGGGATCGAACCTATCAAAAAATGCCGCCGATAGCAGAACGAGTGCTAATGCCAAAGCGAACCAGATGATGCGCAAGGAAAATTCCGCGGATGTCCACGTGATGCCGTCCCAGTGGAAGCCGCGAAATACTTGGATCGGCGTGTTCGCAAAGGTGAGTGAGAAGCCTCCCTCGTAACCGGGAATGCTAGCCCGAGCCGCAGGCATGATGCTGTGAAAAACCGTTTGAAGACCAAAAGGATCGCATTGCGGGATGCCGCTCGTGCGTGGAAGGCTGAGGCCCAGCGCCCAAAGAAAGAACCACGCCACGTTGCCGAAACCTCCACGAAGCCACTGAACAGTCTCGAACAAAATCGCAAGAGCAGCCGTAAGCGCCATGGCGGGCAGGGACAGGAGTAAGAACGGAGATAACAGAGCCCAAAGGTGGATAACGCGATCCTCGGCTGCCAGCAATTGCATGGCTACGGCACTCAAAGCAATCACGCCTACGATCGAGGCGAGCAAGGCAAGATTGCTGATGAATTTTCCCACGACATAAAAGGTCCGGGAGAGCGGCGCCGAAGCAAGGATCTCGCCGACGCCCGTCTGACGATCGCACTGCACGGCGTTCTTTACGATGTAGAAACCAATCAGCGAGAGAAAACTGGTGGTGATGAGCGACATCATCGCTCCAACCCATGCCGACGTATATAAACCGCGATACTCTCCCAAACGGAGCGAAACTTTTCCTGTTGCGGCCAAATAGCCGAGATAGCTAGCCAGAAGCAGCGTGACGAGAAAACTGTATCGCCGGGAGCGCTCCCGAAAATCGCCAAGCGCCAGCGCGAACACAGCACGCGGCGAACTCATACTGCGGCTCCAGAAACGGCCATGCCGCGGCTTGCTCCGAGGGTTGCGAGATACGCATCCTCCAGGGTCGGCTCAAGCGACCGCGCGGTCGGTGTCGGTTTGGCATCCGCCAGCACCCGCGCGTGCACGCCATCGCTGCGGTGGGTGGTGCTGCTGACGACATGCTTTTGTCGTACCGCGGAAAGCTCGGCGCTCGGCACAACGACTTCCCAGACTTTCCCGGCGACCCCCGATAGGAGCGTTTCGGGCCGCCCATGCGTGACGAGCTGGCCTTGTGCGATCAGCGTGATTTCAGACGCGACTGCCTCGACGTCGGACACAATATGCGTCGACAGGATGACAATTCGTTCGCCCGAAAGTTCGGAGAGCAAGTTGCGGAACCGCACTCGCTCCTCTGGATCAAGGCCAGCCGTCGGCTCGTCCACGATCAGAAGCTTTGGGTCGTTCAGCAAAGCCTGGGCGATGCCGATGCGCTGGCGCATGCCTCCCGAATAGCCGCCCAACGGCCGCCGCGCTCGGTCGGTGAGATTTACAAGTGCGAGAAGTTCATCAATACGTTTCCGCGCGCTCCTTGCGTCCAGTCCCTTCACCGCCGCCAAGTAGTCGAGGAATTCAATCGCGGTCAAATTCGGATATATGCCGAAGTCTTGCGGCAGATAGCCCAGCACGCGGCGGAGCGCGTCAGGCTTGCGTGCGATGTCCGTGCCGTTCCAGACGACGCGCCCTCGCGTCGGACGCGTAATCGTCGCCAGAATACGCATGAGCGTGGATTTCCCCGCCCCGTTCGGGCCTAGCAACCCGAGAACGCCGGGACCGAGCGCAAGCGCAAAATCGCGCAGCGCGATTACGTTTCCCCGATAGACCTTCGTGACGTTTTCGATGATTAGTTCCATCGTACCGTGATCTCCAATTCGCTGCGTCGAGCAGCCGCATATGTCTATACGCAACGGGCTGCCCAAAAGTTTGAGGCGTCTAGTGCGAGGGTTCTACGTGGGAGGTTCCTGCAAAGTACGCTGTGATTCCTGCATCCGGCGATTTGCTACTCAGCCGGCCGTTGCTCGGGAGGCAGCGCTTCCGCAAGGATTGATTCAACGCGATCGAGCAGCTCTTGGCGCCGTTCCATGTCATATCCTACCGGGTCAACGGGAGGACAAAACCGTGCGCTCGCAGTGCCCGGCTGGACGATCCAGCTGCCTTTTCTCAGTAGCTTCTGCGTTCCGGCAATGGCAACCGGCAGGATTGGCGTCGAAGCTTCGATCGCAATTGTGAATGCGCCCTTTTTGAAATCGCGCAAACGGCCACTCGGGCTGCGCGTTCCCTCGGGGAAAATCAGAATCGAGATGCCGCGCTCGAGCGTCCGGACGCATGAAGTGATGCTCGCTCCGCGATCGGTTTTGTCGCTGCGATCCACGCTGATGTAGTCTGCGCGGCGCATCGCCGACGCGAAGATCGGGATGCGGAAGAGCTCACTTTTTACCAGGATCGCCACGCGCCGAGGCAGGGCCGGCAAAAGCACAAACGGATCGAAATTCGATGCATGATTCGCAACGAAAATGCACGGTCCCTCGGGAATATTCTCAAGGCCCTCAATTTGGATGCCGATTCCCATTACTCCTGTGATGAAATGCATGAGTTTCATCGCCATGCGGTACATTGCGTTGGGATCGCCCGTGAGGATGGTCCACAAAACGAGCCAAGGCAGGCAGAAGATCAGCCCGGCTGACAAAATCGCGGCGGCCAATACGGTGCGGATCATGTGCGGAACAAAAAGTTCGCCGCCTTAATCGGTGGCGCCGCGTAAAAGACCTTCGCGGATGCGGCGCTGACGGTCGGTTGGGTGAGCGATTTCGGAAATCTTCGCGTGCGCGATCGCCTGCGCTTGCGGGTCGGCGCCATCGGGATTTTCGCTGCTCATCTTAATCGCAAGGCCTGCTACAGATAGGAAATCGCTATATGGAATTTCGTCGGTTCCCGCAACATAGCGCCGGAAAAAATCGCCAAAACTCTTGCCCGATACCTCCTCAACCACCGCCCGAATGCCGGCGCTTTCGTCGTAAAACTTGCCCTGCCGCGCATATTCCTCATACATGCGGCGCAGAACATCGTCGAGCGATTTGTGATTGTCAGTGGCGTCGCGAATCGCGAGGTCAAGCATCACGCCGAGAATCTGCCCCTTGTTGTAATACGAGATGCTGCGTTCAGGCGAGCGGTAGGAATCGTACTTCTCAAGCCAGGCGTCGAGGCTTGATGATTCGACGCTTTGCCATTCTCGGGCCGGGCGTGCCTCAAGCGCACTGATCTGCATCGCCAAATCAGCATAAAACTGGTCTTTGGTCCACAGGCCGGACCGCTCCAACGTGAATGACGCATACGCGCTCGTAACTCCCTCGGCGAACCAAAGAGCGCGCGTGTATTGCTCTTTCGTGTAATCAACGGGTTCGAGCGCCTGGGGTCGAATCCGCTTCACGTTCCAAACATGAAAAAATTCGTGCGCCGCGATCGCGATGGCCGCCTCTGTGGAACTTGCCGCAATGGCCGTGCTGTTGCGATGTTCCATCCCTCCCCCCTCGACATCGCCATCCGGCGCAATGTAGAAGAAAAACGTATATTCACGGCTGGGGGGATCGAACGGAACACCGCCGCCCATCAGTTGTAATTCAGATTTCGTGATGCTTTGCAGCGACGTTTCAAGCAGAGGCCTGTTCCATTTGTTCGAGTCTATGATCACGCGGAAATGAGCGCCCGATTCCGAAAAGTGAAGCTCCTCATACTCCCCTGCTTCGACGGGCGCGTCCACCAGCGCATCGTAGCTTCCGGCGGAGTATGAATTCTCGCCAGTGCTCGGCAACTCCGCCGCAGTGTGCCACGTGGGGGGTACATCCACAAATTCTACCGTGGTGCTTTCGGCGCGGCGCTCCGGCACGTACATGAGAATCTCGGCGAGATTTACAAACGCGTGGCGCGTGTCGAGTTCCGAATTGAAAGGACCATGTGAGTCCCACTCAATCGCGTAGCGAACTTCGATCGTATTGTGATCGTTCGGCTGGCATGGCCCGTCAAGAGAAATCTGCCACGTCTGCTTGTCTAAGCTCGCGATCTGCGCGGGTACTGCGATCGACGCCGGGCATAGCGCCTCCATTCCACGGATGCGCATCGAGAAATCGCGCACTTGATAGAGAGCATTCCAGGCAGGCAGTGCGACGGTGACCCTCCGGCCTTCGACGGGAATCGACATCGTCACGTGGAAAAGATGATCGCCCGGACGATTCAGGGAGACATGATAATCAATCGTGGCGCGGACAGTTGAAGGAATCAGCAGTAAAACAAAAAGAACGAATCGCGCACGCACATAGGCCCGCCCAAAATGGCGCACCATCGCTAGGCGCGCACGCCCGCGACAGCGCCGAGCTTTTCGAGCAGTTTCTGGGTCAATCCGTCAAAGCCGCCATTCGACATGACCAAGATGATATCGCCCGCAGCGGCCTTTGCGGCGAGGTATTCGGAAATTTCTTCGGCTGATGAAAATGCCTTCGCCGCGCGGCCCCGAGTGCGAATCGACTCCGCGATAGCCTCTGGTGAGAGCCGGTCGGATTCCTCGAGTTGCTGCGCGCGGTTCACTGGACCGAAAAGCACCGCGTCGGCGAGCGATAGCGCTTGCGGCAACGCATCCTGAAAAATCCTCCGGCGCATCGTGTTCGAACGCGGCTCAACGGCGGCCCAAATCTTCCGGCCCGGCCAGCGCGTTCGCGCGGCTTCAAGAGTTACTCCAATGGCCGTCGGATGGTGCGCAAAATCCTCCACAATCAGCACCCCGCCCGGCTCGCCCTTGATTTCCATGCGGCGCCGAACGCTTTGGAACGTGGCCAGCGCGTCATGGATTGCGCTTGCGTGAATGCCGCGGCCGCTGGCCAGTGCGATGGCCGCCAGCGCGTCCAGTACGTTGTGTCTTCCGGCTACCGGCAACCGAACATACGCCACTTCTTTTCCCCGATGGGCGACACGAAATTCCGTCGCGCAATCTCGCCAGGCGATATCGCCTGCGCACCAGTCGGCCTCGGGAGTCAGCCCAAATGTTTCCACGGGACAAAATGCCTTCGACGTAACTTCGTGCAATTCGCGGCTATCTGCCCAGATCAAAATGCGGCCACGGCGCGGGACAAGATTCACCAGTCGCTGAAACTGCAGCGCAATCGACGCCAGATCCGGATAAATATCCGCATGATCGTATTCGAGCGAGGTGAGGATCAGTTCATCGGGATGATAATGAAGAAACTTCGGCCCCTTGTCGAAAAACGCGGTGTCGTACTCGTCGCCTTCGATAAGGAACTCTTCGCCTCCGCCAAGACCGTAGCTTCGTTCACCGAAATTCGGCGCCACCCCGCCAATCAAAAAATCGGGACGGCGGCCCGCCGTGTGAAAAATCCATGCCAGCATTGCCGTTGTCGTGGTTTTCCCGTGAGTGCCCGCAACAACGATCGGAGCGCGCCCCGGAAGAAAATATTCCTCCAAAAGCTGCGGCATCGAGCAGTAAGGAATCTTTTCATCCAGGATGAATTCGATTTCCGGATTGCCGCGCGAGATGGCGTTTCCAACGACGGCCAAGTCGGGCGCGGGCTTAAGATTTTCAGCCCGGTAGCCTTCATTCCAGTGAATACCAAGGGAATTGAGCAGAGTCGAAGCCGGCGGATAGACGTTCACGTCCGAGCCTGTAACGTGGAACCCGCGCTCCTTCAGCATTCCCGCAACCGGCGCCATGGCCGAACCAGCCACGCCAAGCATGTGCACGTGATCGCCGCCGGATTTTCCCAATTGCGCAATCATCCTATGGTTCCCCCACGAGGGCCGGTTCAAGTATTTCGAGCGCGCCGCTCGCAGCGCTTGTCAGGCGCGCGCGAATTCCCAGCGGCAGGGTCAACATGGCGCGCTCGGAATGCCCGATTGGCGCCCCCCAAACGATTGGGACCCCCAGCGGACGAAGCACGCGCCGCACGACTTCTTCCACGGATTCGGCGCCGGCGGGCGCATCGCATTCCGGAAATTCGCCGAGCACGATACCGCTTACTTCTTTGAATTTCCCGGCCTGCTTCAGATGCATCAGCGCGCGGTCGACTTGATAGGGCTTCATTCCGCGATCTTCGAGAACGAGCAGGGAGTTGCGCGTATCGAGTTCCCAGGGCGTCCCGAGCGAAGATTCGACCAAGGTGAGGCATCCGCCCAACAAAATCCCTTCAGCCTTGCCCGGCGCGAGCGCCTCGCTGTGGAGATCGATCTGCCAGCCTGATTTCGTTTCCGTTAAAGCGCGACGTAAACTTTCCGCGTCGTAGCCGTGTGATGCTGCCGCGCCACGATCGAAATTTGATGCGACCATCGGGCCGTAAAACGTGACCCAGCGAAATTTCTGCCAAAGAAAGACTTGGAGCGACGTGATATCGCTAGCGCCGAGCAAAATCTTCGCGCCCGGATCATCTTTGGGGAAACCCTCCAGCAAATATGTAGAACCGTAGCCACCGCGCGAACAGAAAATCGCCCGAACCGCGGGATTGCCGAGCGCCTCTTGCAGAGCCGCGCATCTCCGCGCCGTGGATCCCGCAAAGAATCCCTCCTTCGCGAGCACGCTTCGATCATCCACGCGTGGGACATAGCCCAGACGCTTTAGCTCGTCGCATCCCCGGCGCAAATGATCCTCTTGGACGGGACTCGCGAGCGACAACACGCAAATTTCGTCGCCGGGATGTAGGGCGAGCGGTTTGATTGCTTGAACCATGTGCGTAATCGAGAATAAGAAATTTATGGAGGCGAGTCCACCACCAGAGATCACCGTGGGAAGTTAAGAGTTACGAGCAAGTATAGGCGCGCGGCTCAAACCCAAGAGCTAGAGCCGACGGCTTTTAGTCAATCGTAAACGTCTGAGTGAATTCGGCCAGGCGATGCGCATAGGGGGGATTTCTGACGCCTACTGTAACTGCGCGGCGCGCAGCGAGCTCGGGGGTTGGAACAATGAAAACCAACTCAGAATCGCTCAAGACAGCAGCGGGCAGCAATTTCCCGGCCCATTCAACGACGGCCCCATGCTGAAAGCCGCTTCCACTAACGGTAACCTCGATGAAAGAGCTGCCCTGCGATGCCTCTGCGGGTGAAAGCAACGAAACGACTGCCATGGAATTCGAATCGCTGCCAACCTGAAAATCGACGGAAGGAGAGGCGTAGACCAAATTCGACGATGGCGCAACCGCGACACTTGCCGTTTGCGCGTTCGAAATGTCGTCTTTTGTAATGCTCGCGGTGACTTGCGTCGCGCTCATGAACGTGGTCGTTCTGGGCGTGCCATTCCAAGTGACAACGTCATTCGAAGTAAAATCGGTGCCATTCACGGTAAGCGTGAACGCCGGGCCGCCTGGACTAGCAGTCGTGGGCGAGATCGATGAGATCACTGGACCGCCGGGCTGCTGGGCCACGATCGTGAAGGTCGCCGCTGGGTTCGATACGCCCCCGCCCGGAGCCGGATTCGTGACAGTCACCTGGGCCGTGTTCTGATTAGGCCCGGCAACATCCGCCGCGAGAATCTGCGCTTCCAATTCACCCGTTGTCTGGTTCAAAACAGCAACGCGCTGAGACCCATTCCACTCCACAACGGAGACGCCTTTGCTATCGTCTATGAATCCCGAGCCCACGATAAAGAGCGTGAAATTGTCGCTTCCGGCCGTGATGTTTGACGGATAGAGGCCCGTGATGATCGGCGTAGCGTTATACGGCGGACCGCTGCTGCCGCAACCTGCAACAACCAAGATCGCCGCCACAGAAGTGATATATGCGCTCCACCACCTACGCTTCAATCGAACCTCCTAGTAAGCTTTGAACGGGAACTCCAACGCGGCCGGCTATCGGCAGCGGAAGAGCGGAGCGCGGGAACATCGCGATGCCTGCAAATCCCCCTGCTAAACCAGAAAGATTGATAGCATTGCCGCTCGCGGCACGTCAACTCGGATTCATGGCTACAAGTAAGGGTTGGCCGCAGTCGAAGGACACTGCTCTCAGGCAACCGGGGCGGGCATACGTCCTTCGGTGGACACTGTTTCTGTCCAATAGGAGGCAGGCAGATGGCGCTTTAGAGCCTCCTGTAGCTCGGCTTTAACGATTGGCTTGGCTGGATAGTCGTCCATCCCCGCATCTAGGCATTTTTGCCGCTCGCCTTCCATGGCTCCGGCAGTCATGGCTATGATCGGGCAGCGCGGCCCCGAACCTTCGCGGCGCCGGATTTCGCGCGTCGCCTCGAATCCATCCATCACGGGCATCTGGCAATCCATGAAAATTAGGTCAAATGAGCCAGCCATCCTCCGGTCAACAGCTTCGCGCCCATCCCGGGCCAGTTCAACCTGGCGACCCATGTTTTCGAGCATTCGCGTTGCGACTTTTTGATTCACGATGTTGTCTCTTACGAGCAGAACGAGACGCGCGAATCCTCTGGCCCTGCACGACGCAGACCTTCCGTCAAAACCACCGCGTTCAGCCAGCCTTCGAGCGACGATGATGAACGATCAGATTCGGGAACGTGAGCGCAATAATCTCGAACGAGGGGGTAACGCGTGTCGGAAGGAAGCGGCACGACGTCGGCATCGATTAGATTGGAAGCTCGAAATAGCCCGCCGCCCGCTGGCATTTTCAAAAGCGCCGGTAACGCATCGGAATAGGTCATCGCGATGGGTACGTTCCAACCTGAGGCCCTTGCATCGCGAATAAACGCCGCACCGAGCGGGTAGGTGGCCGCTACAAGAATCGCGTCGGCGCCGGCCCGACGCAGGATTCCGACCTGCGTCCGCATGTCGCTTTCCGGCGAATCGTCGCGGCTGCACGTCACGACCGCGGCAAGCGGAAGGGCCGGCAGAGCTTTCGTCACCCGCGACTCAAGCGTCTGTCCGCCCAGGCTTGGCGAAAGTCCCAGACAAATGATCCCCACGAGAAGCACGCCGCAAATCGACGCGCATGAATCGCTCTTCGCGCGCATACCAATTCACCTCGGCCGTCTGGCTATCCCAAGTTTTAATGGTGATACAGCTTTGGAAGGGGGTGACTTCAATCTACCATTCGCGGGCAGGCCTGCGGGAAGTCTGTCAATCGGTGGTCTCAAAGCGTTCCTGCGGACTAGCGTACCGGATACGCCTCGCACTGCGTTTGCGAGCCGGTGAGCCGCGCGAGAAGTTCGCACTCCTGATGGGTGGAAACATCGGCGTCAAATTCAATAATTAGGCCACTTGCCGTAGGCGTGCTCTGCCAGCGATGCGCCTCGATGCCAGCTTTTTCCACCGTCCGGTGAGCTTCGGCAAGCGCCGCTCCGTTTCCAGAGACCGTCAGGCGAAAAGTCATCGTGCGCGTGTGCAAACCGAACCGCTCTTCCGCGATGCCCAGAAGCACTAGGGCGACCAGCAGCATCAGAGTTGCGAAAATAGCCGTCACCGGCAGGCCGCTTCCGCAAGCCATCCCGATGCTGGCCATAACGAAGATCGTCGCGGCGCTGGTGATGCCCATGATGGCGCCGCGTTCACGGATAACCACTCCGGCTCCGATGAATCCGATACCGGGAATGATTTGTGCGGCGATCCGCGTGTGATCGCCGCCCACGTTACCGGCCATTTCGTAAGAAATGATGGTGAAAAGCGCCGCGCCCAACGAAATGAGAATATTGGTCCGCAGACCCGCGGGCTTGTGGCGCAGCTCGCGTTCCAGGCCGATGATGGCGCCCAGAAAAGCCGCGAGCAGCAGCCGTCCCACCACAAAAACATTTAGATCGTGCAGCATGCCATTCTCACCCGTGCCTGGACGAACAACTAGAGCTTGAACGCAGTGATGCGCGAAAACTCCTTCGCGCGCGCTCTGATTTCGCGGGGCGTCACTTTCGCCAGCCGCTCGACGCCAAAAC
Organism: Candidatus Acidiferrales bacterium; assembly: GCA_030037315.1. Lineage (GTDB taxonomy): Bacteria > Acidobacteriota > Terriglobia > Acidiferrales > UBA7541 > Palsa-295. The sequence continues at coordinate 761 of JASHRM010000232.1, read as the reverse complement.
TTTCCACAGTAAAACTCGCAAGCACCGAACCATACACCATCGCCGACCGCAGGGTCGCCTCCGTCACACGCCCCTTGCTTGCGAGATAACCCATGAACCCGCCCGCAAACGTGTCGCCGGCACCGGTGGGGTCGCGAACTTCCTCGAGCGGAAACGCCGGCACCGAAAAAACGAAATTGTTGTGGACCATCACCGCCCCATTTTCTCCGCGCTTGATGATCAGTGTCTTGGGACCCATTTTGAAGATGTGGCGGGCGGCGCGAAACAGATTGTGCTCGCCGGTCAGCTGGCGCGTTTCGTCGTCGTTAATCGTGAGGATGTCGACGTGCTTGAGCGTTTCCCGGAGCGCATCGGGCGTGCCGCCGATCCAGAAGTTCATCGTGTCCAAGCCGACAGCCCGCGGCCTTCGTCGCACCTGTTTAAGGACCGAGCGCTGGAGTGTGGGGTCGATATTGCCAAGAAATACGAACCGCGAATCGAGATACGCCTTTGGCAGCTTCGGATTAAAGGACGCGAAAACGTTGAGCTCCGTGGTCAGGGTTGTGCGCTCATTCATGTTCTGGCTGTAGCGGCCGGCCCAGAAGAACGATTTCCCGGGCGCGTGTTCGAGCCCAGCCAAATCGATCTTGCGATTCTTAAATACGGCTTCATCCTTCGCCGTGAAATCGTCTCCAACAACAGCCACGAGCCTTACCGGAACAAAGTGGCTGGCCGCAAGCGCGAAATAACTGGCCGCGCCGCCCAGCGTCCGTTCAACCTTG
>JASHRM010000231.1 GCA_030037315.1 Candidatus Acidiferrales bacterium | reverse complement strand
GAGACGACGACAGACACGCTGGCCGCCGTGGTGAGAGCCGAGCCGGAGTGGTCGCTCTTGCCGCCCGCAACGCCTTCGCGCGTGCATATGCTTTTGCAGCGCTGCCTGCAAAAAGATCCGAAGCAGCGCCTGCGCGACATCGGCGAAGCACGAATTGCGATTGACGAAGTCCTCTCCGGCGTGCCAGAGCCAGCGTCTCCGAGCGCAGGAGCCGCGGCAGTCTTGGCCCCGTTGTGGCGCCGCGCAGTGCCTTGGGCGCTCTTCGGCGTGATGGCAATTGCGTTCGCGGCGCTCGTTTTTGTTCACTTCCGCGAAAGTCAGCCCGCACCGCCCGAGCCGATGCGCTTCGAAGTCCCTGTGCCGGAGAAAATGCTATCAGGATCGGCTGGAGTGTTCGCGCTGTCGCCCGACGGCCGCGAGTTGGCCTTTGTGGCAGCGGGAGCCGATGGGATTTCGCGCATTTGGGTCCGCTCCATCAATTCGCTCGAGCCACGCCTCGTTTCTGGCTCGGAATTGCCTGGGGGCACTCCATTTTTTTGGTCCCCTGATAGCCGGTACATCGCGTTTGGCGCGAGCGGCAAGCTCAAGACTATCGATCTTTCCACGGGTACGGTGGATACTCTATGCGACGTATCGGGGCTTGTGATTGGTGGTTCGTGGAACCGCGATGGCGTCATCCTGTTTGGGCAAGCGAGTGGTGTGATCCTGCGCGTCTCGGCGAATGGCGGCTCCCCGACTCCAGTCACTTCGCGCGACGCCTCGGGAGGCCAGCACGTCCTGCCTTGGTTTTTGCCCAATGGCATACACTTCCTCTATCATCGCTTTTCCAGTAATCCTGAAACCACGGGCATCTACGTTGGCTCGCTCGATATTCCAGCCGAGAAGCAAAGTTCGAAGCGGCTACTGGCAACCGGTTATGGCGCTGTGTACGTGCCATCTTCCGACCCGAATCTGGGGCGGTTGCTGTACCTGACGAATGATGGCACGTTAATGGCGCAGCCGTTCAACGCACGGCTCTTGGAACTCGCGGGCGAGGCTGTCCCGGTGGCTCAACAGGTAGAAACCTCCCATGACTACGGCTTCTTCTCAGCCTCGGCTACCGGCACCCTGATTTACAGGAGAGGCAGCGAAGGCGTCTATCAGCTCACATGGTATGACCGCGAAGGGAAGGCTCTGGGCACGGCGGGGGAGCCGGGTGATTACGGTTACCAAGCGCTTTCCCCTGATGGAAGTCGTGCCGTCGCCATTCGGCGCGACCCTCAGAATAAAACTGAAGGTCTCTGGATGTTTGACTTCCAGCATGATACGAACACGCGGTTCACGTTTGGCTCTGGCGATGCCGTCTTCTCCACCTGGTCTTCGGATGGAAGTCGCGTTATCTTCGAGTCAAGTCCCGGCGAATACGATCTGTATCAGAAGCCGACTAACGGCGCGACTGGCGAAGAACTCTTGTTGAAGTCGAATGAGACCAAGCGTCCATCGGACGTCTCCCGTGACGGGCGCTTCTTGCTCTATACCTCGTTCGATCCCAAGAGAAACGCGGACTTATGGGTTCTCCCCCTTGCGGGCAATCAAAAGCCTTTCCCTTTCCTGCAGACCCGATTCAACGAGGAGGATGGCCATTTTTCTCCGGATGGACGTTGGGTAGCTTACGTATCGGATGAGTCGGGCCGGGACGAGATTTACGTGCGTCCATTCTCGTCGGATTTGAGCGCGGCAGAAGCTTCCGGCGCGGGCGCCAAGTGGCAAGTTTCGTACGGCGGCGGCCAAGAACCGCGATGGAGCGCGGACGGAAACCAATTGCACTATCTGACGTTCGACTGGAAACTGATGGAAGTTGACGTTGCAACCAGCCCGATTTTCCAAGCCGGCACACCCAAACTGCTGTTCCAGGCGCCGCCGCAGCCCTCTTTAACTTATGGGAACTATACGGTGGACAGTAAGCGCTTCCTCTTTATTGCGCCCACGGAGCATGCCGAACAAGCTCCGTTTACGGTGCTGCTGAACTGGCAGGCGGCGCTAGAGAAACGGCAATGACGCTGGCTACTGGAACAAGGGTCGGAAGCTACGAGATCGCCGCTGAAATCGGCGCGGGTGGTATGGGTGAAGTCTACCGGGCACGCGATGCGAAGCTTGGCCGCGATGTGGCGCTCAAAGTTTTGCCGGCGGCGTTCGCGCGCGACGCTGAACGTATGGCTCGTTTCGAGCGGGAAGCCAAAGTCCTCGCCTCGCTCAATCATCCGAATATCGCCGCGATCTATGGCTTCGAAGATTCCGGCAGCACGCATGCGCTGGTGATGGAATTGGTCGAAGGGCCAACGCTGGCGGATCGGATCAAGCAAGGGCCCATTCCAATCGATGAATCGTTGCGAATCGCGAAGCAGGTTTGCGAGGGATTGGAGTACGCGCACGAACGGGGAATCGTTCACCGGGATTTGAAACCTGCAAATGTAAAGGTGACGCAAGACGATTCACTGAAAGTTCTCGATTTCGGACTCGCGAAAGCGCTCGAGAGCGATGCGTCGTCGATGGACATTGCCAGCTCTCCTACGATCACTCGCATGGCGACGATGCAAGGAGTTTTGCTTGGCACGGCCGCGTATATGTCGCCGGAGCAAGCGAAAGGGAAATCAGTCGACCGGCGTGCGGACATTTGGGCGTTCGGGTGCGTGGTGTACGAAATGCT
>JASHRM010000230.1 GCA_030037315.1 Candidatus Acidiferrales bacterium | reverse complement strand
GGAACGCATTGTTCAGGCCGAGCCTTTGGCAAAACTCTCGACGCAGAAACAGACGCCGCTACAAATTCCCTAAAGCTACACATTCATTTGCGTGGCTGACTAACGGCTGATGGTAGTAAAGTACGCGCGCTGCGTAGTCAGCGGCTATCACAATGACGAAAATTCACATGCTTTCAAGGCGGGAAATCGTGGGATTGTGTCGCATGTTCGCAACACGGAATCACTTCGTAATGCGAATGCTGGCGACGACGGCGCTGATTTTTGCGAGTCTGACCTTGTGCTCACAGGCGCAAGGGCCGGGGAAATTTTTCGAGAATGCTCCCGCTCCTAGCTTTACGGCAAGCCAGGCCGAGCGTGGGAAAACGGCCTACAACCAAAGTTGCGCGAACTGCCATGGCTCAAATCTGAATGACGGCGAATTTGCTGCGGCGCTCAAGGGTGCGGCGTTCCAAAAGAAGTGGGGAGGGCAGTCGCCAGCCGCACTCTTTTCTTACATGCTGCAAAAGATGCCGCCTGCGGGCCCGGGAACGCTGGGCGGCCAAACGTACGCCGATCTGGAAGCGTACATTCTGCAAGCGAACGGCGTCGAACCGGGCGCAACAGAGCTTACGCCTGCTCAGCTGGGAGGGCCGAACGCGCAGGGTGCGCCAGCGGCGCAAGGGTTTCAGGGCGACGTGGTGCGCGGGACGCAAGGGAATCGCGATGCAATTTACAAAGCCGTGATGGCGCGGCGTGCGGCGGAATTAGAAAAACTCTCACCTGTTACGGACGACGCGCTCAGGAATCCATCGAATGCAGACTGGCTGATGTGGCGGCGGACCTATGCCGGCTTGGGCTTCAGTCCTCTGGCACAAATTAAGAAATCCAATGTGAGCGACCTGCGGCTGGCGTGGAGCCGCGCGCTGCCGCTAAGCGCGGATGAAATCACGCCGCTTGTTCACGACGGAGTTGTGTTCATTGAAAGCGGCAGCACGCTGCAAGCATTGGACGGCACGAAGGGCGATCTGTTATGGCAGTACGTTCGGCCGCTAGGGGACCAACTGATCAACGGACGCGAGTCCACTATGCGCGGCATCGCGATCTATCAGGACAAACTCTACGCGCCAACGGCAGACGGCCACGTGATCGCGCTGAACGTGAAGACGGGCAAACTCGTGTGGGATCACCAGATCATCGTGCCGCTCACCGGAGTTTACGCGCACTCGAATCACGATTTCCGGCTGGACGGCGCGCCGATTGTTGCGCATGGCAAGGTGATGATCGGCGTGAGTCTCGGCATCACGAATCCGGCCGGAGGCTGCTTTATCGTTGGCCTCGATGCGCAGACTGGCGACCAAGTGTGGCGCTTCCAGACCATTCCGCGCCCCGGGCAGCCCGGCGGCGATAGTTGGAACGGCGCACCCGTCGATCAGCGATTTGGCGCGTCCGTGTGGACGGGCGGAAGCTACGATCCAAAATTGAATTTGGCTTATTTCGGCACGGGCAATACGTATGACGTCGCAACGCTGCTACAGCCGCACGCGGAGAAGGGCGAATCGAACGACGGACTGTACACGGATTCCACGGTTGCGCTCGATCCCGATACTGGCAAGCTCGCTTGGTATTACCAGCACATGAACCGCGACGTTTGGGATCTCGATTGGGCGTTCGAACAGTTGCTGATCACGCTTCCCGTGCGTGGCAAGCCGACCGATCTCGTCGTCTCGGGAGGCAAGATGGCGATCTTCGACGCCGTCAACCGCAGCAATGGAAACTACGCGTTTTCAAAAGATCTTGGATTGCAGACTCTGGTCAGTTCGATTGATCCCACGACTGGAAAGAAGATCATCAATCCCGCCCTCGAGCCGGTCGCGAACAAGACCGTGCTCATCTGCCCCGATGCGAATGGCGCGAGAAACTGGCCGGCGACTTCCTACGATCCGACCACGCACATCCTGTATGTGCCGTTGACCGAATACTGCATGGACTATACGTGGACGCCGCAGGATGCCGCGCAGACGGCGGCGGGCGGGCTCGATATTCGCTTCACGTTGCGCCTGCGGCCCGATACCGACGGCAAAATGGGACGCATCGACGCTGTGAATCTTGAAACCAAAAAAGTCGAGTGGATGGATCGCCAGCGCGCACCGATCGCAAGCGCGATGCTCGCCACGGCCGGCGGGCTTGTGTTTGCAGGCGCGCAAGACCGCGAGTTTACCGCATACGATTCGGCCACCGGCAAAGCGCTTTGGGAAGCAGGGTTGAATGCGACGCCGAGTTCCTATCCGATTACGTATGCCGTCGGCGGCAAGCAATATGTCGCCGTCGTTTCCGGCGGCGGCGGACCGTTGGACGCGAGCGGTGCGAGCCTCGCGCCGGAATTTGATAGTCCGGCTGGCGGGACGACGCTGTGGATTTTCAAGCTGCCAGACACCGGTACGCCAGCGCCGAAATAAATTCTTCGCTAACGAGGCTAGGGCAATTCGGTCCAAGCGGTAGACGCATTAGGCAAGACGGGGCGTAAAGGAGTCGCTGATGAGCGGCAGCTTTGTGAATTTGTGTGCGCCGGTGGCTTTCCTCGCAATCCCTAGCACGGTGATTTGGTCCTACTCGGTCTTTGCAGTGGTTTTCGTGATCGGGCTGGTCACGATTTTTCATCGCGGCGATTGGCAAAGCGCGCGAGGGCTCGACAAGCTTATTCTTTTCGGGCCGATTTTTTACGCAGCGCCGCTCGCAGCTTTCGGCACTGAGCATTTCACGCTGACGAAGGAAATTGCGTCGATCGTGCCGCAATGGATTCCGTGGCACATGTTTTGGGCGTATTTCGTGGGCACGTGCTTCATCCTGGCCCCACTGAGCTTGGTCACGAAAATTCAGGCGCGCCTCTCCGCAAGTTTGCTCGCGTTGACGTTTTTCCTTTTCGTGCTTCTGATGGATGGCCCGGCTTGGATACACCATCCGCACAACCGATTCGCGCTGATCTTAATGCTGCGCGAATTATCGTTCGGAGCCGGTCCTTTGGCGCTGGCAGCCAGCCTCACCCTCGCGTGGCGCGATCACGGCACGCATATCCTGGCGGCGATTGCGCGATATTTCATAGCAATCACCGTGCTGGTTTACAGCTTCGAGCAATTCAGGCACGGCGATCACGTTCCCGGCGTTCCGCTGGAACCGCTGACTCCCGCGTACGTTCACGGACGCGCGATTTGGACATACGTGGCAGCTGTGGCTTATCTCGTGGCGGGCGTTCCGTTGCTGATTGGCAAGAGGACTCGCGCGGCCGCCGCGTGGATCGGCTTGACGGTACTTCTCGTGGTGGTGGTCGTCTATGGGCCGATTGCGGTCGTGGAGCGCGCCAGCCTGGACAATGGCCTGAATTACATCCTCGACACGCTGATGTTTGGCGGCGCAGTCCTCATGCTCGCAGGTGCCATGCTCTGCGAAACGTAGCGCGAGAAATGTGCGCCGCTGATACCGCATCGTTCTTAACCGTTAAATCATCGAACGGCTCCGCGGGCCAAATCCAAATCGGCGGCGGATGGCTGTGATATTGATATAAGGACGCCCGCGAAGAATTGCGCAAAGGCGCCTCGGCTCGTGAGTCACAACCGACAAAGGAGATTGAATCATCATGTGGAAGAAAGTAATGGCGGCGGGTTGCGCAGCGATGGCATTGCTGCTGGTCGCACAACGGCAAACGGCTCGATCCGCGAATGAAGTGATGAGGCTAACAGCTCAGGACTACATCGACATCCAACAATTGAATGCCCGCTACGCGTATGCAATCGACAAGTGCACGAACAACGGCTACGACTACGCCGATCTGTATACGCCGGACGGCGTCTTCAGCATCGCGGACGAAAACGGCAAGCCGGGAAAAGCCAGATTCGCAGGGCGCGATCGATTGGCCGAGGCCGATGGAGGAGGAAAGAACGGCTGCGTCGATCCAAAAACTGTGCCCGACCGCTACAGCATGGGCCATACGGTCGCCAACCTGGTAATCACTCCCGCGCCGGGAGGCGCCACCGGCGTAAGCTATCTGCTTGTGGTGGGATTCGGCGATCCGACCGCGAAGGATAAGAAGCCCGTCACCGCGTATGCCTGGGGCCAATACCATGATTTCTACGTGAAGACCGCCAAGGGCTGGCGTTTTGAGTCGCGAATCCACGCCTGGCCTGGCATGCCGGACTCGCTTCGCTGAACTTAGGAGCTGGCGGAGAGGGGGATTCGATCCATTGAACGCTCAGCCTTGCTAGATCTTGCACGCTCCCGTCTCCATCGCTATGCGACTTCAGGTGACTGCGACTAACTCCTGGCCCAAACTTCCTCCGGACAAAAGGAAGCGAAGGGCGCTAATCAGGTAGCAGCACCTGCTGAATCGAGAACACCCAACTGGCACCGAGCGAAAAATCGCTCACACAAGAGTGCGGATGGAAGGGTGGCGACAGAGGCGGCTTGGCTGAAGAG
>JASHRM010000229.1 GCA_030037315.1 Candidatus Acidiferrales bacterium | reverse complement strand
ACGGGCTCCGAATTTCTACCGCGTAACTCCGCATCCGCCCGCATGGATGAATGTCACATTCAATCGCGACCGCAGAGCCTTCATGTGTGCAGTCGATGGCAAGAGCGAGTTTGCCTTTCACACACAGCTTCGCGACGGGGAAAACGAGAATGAAATCTCCGATGCCGAGGCCCTAGCGATGTTCCAAGCGGCAGTCGGAGCGCCCATCGAGGCGGAGATTCTGTCGCGGGATGTATGGACGGCTGGTCACTCGCTGGTGGCCGAACGATTTCAGCAGGGCAGAATTTTTCTCGGTGGCGACGCGGTACACCTGTTTACGCCCACAGGTGGCCTCGGTTATAACACCGCAGTTGATGATGCAGTTAATTTAGGCTGGAAACTCGCGGCGGCGATTAAGGGAATTGGCGGGCCGCTTCTGCTCGAAAGCTATGAACTCGAGCGTCGGCCGGTCGCGGTCCGGAACACGAATTTCGCGCGCCTATTCGCGGACTCTCTCGGTCTGTTCAAGCCACAGGACGGGCTGGAAAGCGATGACTCGTTTGGCGAAGCAATGCGACAGGAAGTGGGCGTGTATCTCGAAGAGCACGCGAAAGCCGAATTCAACATTCCAGGCATCACCTTTGGAGCCAGGTATGACACATCGCCTGTGATTGCAATCGACGGTTCAAAGCTTCCTCCTGACTCAGCAAATTCGTACACGCCTACGGCGGCGCCGGGCGGTCGCGCGCCTCACGCTTGGCTTGACGATTCGCAATCCCTTTTCGATCTGTTCGGATTCGAGTGGACGCTCCTTCGGTTAGGCGAATCAGCGCCGTTCGCGGAGAGATTGATTGCGGCTGCTGTCTCCGTCGGCATGCAGCTCGAAGTCGTTCATCTGTCGTCTCAGGCACTGCGCCATCTGTATGAGGCTCCGCTGGCGCTCATCCGGCCTGATCAAATCGTCGCGTGGCGTGGCACAGATGACCGGGACGCCGCAAACGTCGTAGCGAAGGTTTTGGGAAAATGGCGCGCGGGGTTACAAGCGTCGGTCTGGTCGGAATGAGATTCGTCTTCGCGTCAGTGACGGACTATATCATGCATCCAAGGAGGGCAAGCCTCTGGGGGCATGGATCGCGCCGCAGCCCAAGCTACAAATCCTGGCCTTGGAAACAAGCACGTCTCCTTACGGTCTTCTCTTCGAACTTCCCGATCTGCCAAACGTCATAGACCTCGGAGCCGGAAAAACCGGAATCATCGCTGATATTACCGGACCGGGCGACAGTACGCCTGGCCTCTGGGAATATCAAGACGGGTCGACCTGAGCCATATGCATCTTTCCAATCCCTTCTCATGGACGAATAATTCTGCTTAGAGTGATGGCGCCCGGAGGTCATCACACAACCTGGAATAACCTTTTGAAGCCTGAATCCATGTGAAGCTGCTGGTGGCAGTGAAATAGAACTAATCCAGTCTCGGTGGGAATCCAGTCGATCTCGGCGGTGCCGAAAGGCGTTATTACGAATGTATCCTTCCCAATCCCTGTCGCGATTTGATCATTGATGCGCACCAACTCAAATCGGCTTCGGTGGAAATGTAGCGGGTGCCAATCGTCGCTATTGTTGCGAAACGCAAATCGATAGCGCTTGTCCCGCTCAAGAACTGTCGGAGGATCCTCCTCGCTAAAGGTGCGACCATTGATCGCCCACTGCTCGAAACCCTTGAGGCCTGGCATCGTGCGGTCAATCACCATCGGCACACGAGCATATTCTTTCGGCGGCTGTGCGCCGCCTGAGAAGAGCCCGTAATTCCAATCCTGCTCCACGGGATCCCTCCACGCCGGTGCGCCGGTTTTGTCGGCGTACTCGATGACTACGCCCATTCCTTGGTCCCTGTTGACATCATCGTTCGAACCGAAGATCCAGACGCCTGGATTCCGCATCTCGACGATCGCGTCGATGCGCTCCGAGACGCCAAGTTCAAGGATGTTGACCGTAGCCTGTTTCGGCACCGGATTGCCGTCCAGAGCAATCACGCGAAAACTGTGCCCCGGCAACGACAGACGAATATTTTCGGTGGCACTGGCGTTGAGCACGTGGAAGAGAACGTGGTCGCCTTCTTTGACGCGTATCGGTTCGCCATGCCCGAGCGCTCTGCCGTTTATCGAGGCCGATCGATAAGCGATTTCGTAGTGATCCGGCTCGAGCCTGCTCGCTTCGCGCTCGCGCTGCTGCTGCTCGGGAGTCTCAAAAGCCTCTTCGTCTGATTCGTCGTTCGTGACGTACGGCTCCCATTCATGAGTCGCGAGGAAAATTTCCCGATCGTAGTTACCCGGATCATGACGCGCGGCGACATGAACGAATCCGAACTGGCCGCTGTAAGTGCCACGAGTCAGATCGTGCCCCGCCATCGCGTGCGAATGAACGTATCGCGAGCCGGCCGGTTGAGGAACAAGCACGTAGCTCAACTTTCCGTGCGCAGGCACAGGCTTGCTTTTCTCCTCCATGGCGCCATCGATGGTCGCGGGAACAAGCATGCCATGCCAATGGACATACTCGTCGACGTCCGTGTCGTTTGTGATTTCCACGTGGGCGGGGACTCCCTCGCGCAAGCGCAAGATTGGTGCAGGAACAGCAGCGTTGTAGGCAGTGGTGTCAATGACCTTGCCGGGCGCAATCTCGACTTTTGCAAGGCCAATGTGGAGTTTCACATCTGGTTCGGCGTCTTCTAGCGCCGCCAAATGGGAGCTAGCCAAGAATGCGGCGCCGCTGGCCTTCACAGTCAATGAGAGCAGATCGCGGCGGGTCAGCATCTCTCGCGGCTATTTGTGGAATGTCGCCGAGTGCATTTCTCTATCGTCTTCGCCGAGGATTCGAATCGTCAAATCGTGATCGGTGGCTTCAAGAACGCCAAAGCCATACGCTTCTTTGGCGAAGATCGTCCCGGGATCGGATGCATCGACGGGTACTTCTCCGCGACCACTCGCGCCGATAATGAACAAGTTCACCCCATCGACTGGCTTGTGTTGCTCCAGATTGTGGATGTGGCCGGCGATGTAGAAATCAGCGCGTCCCTTCATGACAGCCATCAGGTCCTGCAGCGGGCCATGATCGACGTAAGTGCTTGTGTAGGGCGGGATGTGGCCATACACAACCTTCCAAGTAGCCTTGCTTTTTTCGAGTCCCGTCTGGAGCCATCTCAACTCAAGAGGCGAGACGGAGGCATAGAGGCCATCAGGTCGTTCGGCCTGGAACTCGGTATTGACCACGAAAAACTGTACTGGCCCCGCAATATAGGTGTAGTAGGGCGCAGGAAATCTCCAATGCGGATTCTTGCCGGAGTATCCGAGTTCGATCGCGGGCAGATCGCCGCCCCAGTCGTGATTTCCGAAGCACGGATAAAATGTAATCCCCATCGGCCCATACAGATTTTCAAATGCAACATCGAGCTGCGGATCGTCAGGGCTCGTCAGCGGGAAATAAAAGTTATCGCCAAGAGTGATGCCGAAATCGAAGGGCTTTTTCTTGTCTTCTTGTACCATTGCCGCTGCGACGCGGTGTTGGTCTTCGCCGCGAGTCCCGAAGTCGCCCATCATCACGACTCGAATGGAACCGCTCTTTGTCTTTACCGAAAACACCGGTGGCGGCGTCCGCAGGTACTTCGGAATATCGATGTCAGAGGTTTCGTAAAGTAGCTCGTCTTCTTCTGCCTCCAGGCCGTCAACTTCGGCTTTGTGGTTTTTGTAGTCGTAGCTAATTCGATTGAGGCGCGCCTCGACTGTATCCAGAAGGCGCCGGCTCTCCAAATCGTAGATTGTCTCTGAAGCGGCGAGTGATATCTCGGGGTCCGGGTCAGCAGCGGCTTCCTTCTCAAGCAGGGGCAGCGTGATGGCATTGTTTCGCCAGTTGGCCAATTCGCCGACTTCCTCAAGAACGGCGACCAACGCCTCTCTAACGTCGCCAGCTGGTATTCCGGCAGAACTACTCGGGAGCCGGGCGAGTTCGTCTTGCAAATGTTGTGCAACAAACTCTTCGGCTCCCGGAACTTCAACCAACCGGCGAAGAGCTGTCAGCAGCACGTCTTCGGGTATGCCGTCTTTTTCCTTGATTCCCAGGATCGGCGCGTCAGCTTCCGAAAAAATGTGATAGCGCCACGCGATCTGTCGCCAATCTGCAGGAAGATACTGGATCAATTGCTCTTCAACACTCGCACTCTCGGGCGCAGGGGAAGAGTTTGCAGTAGAGGTCGGGTTCGTTTCTTGGGCGTGCGCGGTTTCTTGCCAAAAGAGCGTGGACACGCTCAGCGCCCATGCTGCCGCCATTATCAGAAACCATCGACTGGGTCTCACGCTCGCTCCAATCGATCGCAAAGATGGCACCGACTAAAATTCATACCGCAGCGACAATTGGAATGAGCGCGGACCGCCGGAATTGTAGATTTGTTCCGATGGTCCCAGCAGATCAGCCATGTTCACTGCTTGGCCGAACAAAGGCGAAGTCGTCAGGTTTCTGACGAAAAAACCGCCAAAGTTGGGGTGGTTGAACAAATTGAAAGCATCCATGCGAAAGCGCAAAAGCCCCCATTTTTCTCCCAGGCTGAACTTCCTTTGAATTGAGGTGTCAAGCTGCCAGAAACCAAGGTCGCGAAACTCGTTTCGCTTTACGTCTCCCTCGGTGCCGGCTGCCGGTTGTGTGAAGGCCGCGCGGTTTAATTTGGTGCCGCCTGGATACTCGGATCCATGCAAGTAAATCGGCTGGCCGGGGACGAGCTCAGCCGGAACGTACGAGAACTCTCCGTTTGGCAGTATGTTGGAAGTCTTAGCGAACAAGCCCGTCACGGGTAGGCCCGAATGCGCCTGAAAATTATTCGATATTTCCCATCCAGACGTAAGGACCTTCAGCGCCATGTCATGCTGTGCGCCTGGGATGTCATAAATCATGGCGAGGGCGACCGTGTTCCGCACATCGAAGTCAGAATTTCCCCAGAGCGGCGCGTCTTCAAAACTATCCTGTGATGCATTATCAATCGAGTGCGCCCATGTGTAGGAAGCGAGCGCTTGCAGGCCGTGCGTGATATGCCGGTCGTATTTAATCTGGAGAGAGTTGTAGTCGGATCTTGAACCGTTCTCTGTGAAGTTAAATGCTTCGACAACGTCTGACGCGGGAAAGAACGCGGGATCGAAAAAGAGCTTTCGCCCAGCCGACCCCACGTAGGAAACCGTTAGGCTTTGACTCGCGCCTAACCGCTGCTCGACCGACACGTTCCATTCCCAAACACGCGGGACTGCAAGATGCTGGTCGACGCCCACCAATGAGTTCTCTGAAAGTCCCTCCGCGGTGACGACACCGGTTTGCGGGGGAGCCAGCAGGGAGGGATCGATAGGAAACGGTATTTCAAAGTTCGATGTGAACGCTTGATCGGGATAGTTGACTCCTCCGATGCCTTGACCGAGCTGCGTCGAGTAAAAGAGGCCACCGCCTGTACGCAATACGGTCTCGTAATTCGCAGAATCCCTCAAGAGATAGGCAACGCCCAGGCGCGGCGCGAAGTTCCGCCACGTCATGTTGTACTGAGTCCTGGACTGGCGGAGGGTGGGGTTATTGGGGTCGGCGATGCTGCTTATGTAGAAAGGTGTGTAAGGACCCGAAAAATAAGTGGGGAACGGCAATTCCCATCGCACACCGTAGTCGATGCTGAGGCGGTCGGTGGCTTTCCACGTATCGCCCGCGTAGAGAGCGGACCGCGTGGTGATCGAGGAAACGACGAATGGTTCGGATTCCAAATCGAGCTCATCTGCTGTGGAGGCAGAAATCGATGATAGGCTGTAGAAGAAGACCGTCTCTGAATAGGCAATCGGCTGTTGTATCGCCGTGTGCCGGTTCCATTCTCCGCCAAATTTCAAGACGTGCCGTCCAAGCTGCCATTTCAATCCGTCCACGATGTTCCATTGGTGGAGTTTCGACGCCTGGTTCTCTAGATCCAGAGCTGGCTCTCCAGGCAAGGTGTCGTCCTCGAAGACAATATCGCTGAAATATCCAGACCCGGGCGTTAGGTATTGCGATGGCGGAGTAAGCACGGCAGTCGCAGGCCCCGGATTGCCTCCGTAACTCGAAGGCAGCAGACTCTCTGTCGCCGCATAAGTGCTTCGACTGAAATTGAAGCGGAAGTCGCTTGTCAGTGTCGGAGTCGGGGTGAGCGTCATACCCACGGTGGTGGTCAAGTCATTCATAATCAGGTGAGTTTGATAGGCATCGGTAAGGGCCGTGACGTTCGATGGCGTGTCATTCACTCGCGCGAAAAATTTGACCGACTTCGATAGATCGTAGTCACCGCGAATGCTCCACGCTTGGAGTCGGCTCGGCTGCGAGAACGACGCGTTCCAAAGAGCCCAGCCGTTGCCCAGATCCGTGTTGGGCGACGGAGCCGGAAATGCACTTAAGTACGGTTGAAGCGTCGCTGGTGCGGATTGGATGTACGCAGCGGTTGGCACGGGCTGATCTGATTCCACCACGGGCTGAAGCAGATGCAGATCTTCAAAGCTGAAAAAGAAAAAGGCTTTTTCCTTGCCATCAAATAGATGCGGAATCCATATGGGACCACCCAGAGTGCCTCCGAAGTCATTCTGTTGTTCGGGCGCCTTGCTTAAACCTTCGTTCTGGGCAAACCAGTCGTTCGCATCAAAAACTGTGTTGCGCAGGTAATCGTAAGCCGAGCCGTGGAGCTGATTCACGCCAGACCGGCTCTGAAGTTGAACTTGCGCTCCGGGAGCTACGCCATACTCAACGCCGTAGCTGCTGGTCGAGAGGCGAAATTCCTGGAGAGCATCGAGCGAAACCAAGCTTTGAGTTGTGTTAAGCACCGTCATGCCCGCAGCTAAACTATCGGGCGTGTAGTTCTGCAGGGTTGCCCCAAAGTTGCCGCTGACCCCGTCTATCGACCAATTCAAGCTCCCAGCGTCACGGTTTCCATTCACCGAATAGCCCGAATCGCCTACATTCCCGGTAGGGCCGCCGGCAGAAACCTGATCAGGAAAAACTCCCGGAGACAGAGGCAAAAGATTTTGCAATGTTCGACCATTGAGTGGAATCTCGTCCACAAAGTCCCGGTCGATCACCGTGCTAACCGATCCGTCCGAGGTGTTGATATTGATACCGTTACCTTGGACGGTGATTACTTCCGCAATGGTGCCGACCTCAAGCCTGAAATTCCGACTTACCAGGTCCTGAACGTTGAGATTCACATCGGTCAGTTCGATTTGCCTGAAACCTTGTTTGCTTACGCGCACGCGATAGCGGCCAGGCTGAAGCGCCGCGACCACGTAAATTCCATCCGCGTTGGTTTTTGTACTGGATGCGGCATTCGTGTCCATGTTCACGGCACTAACGTCCGCATCTGGCACCACCTTGCCCGATGGGTCCGTCACCGTGCCAGAAATAGTTGCGGTCCCTGTTTGTGCTAGGGCGATCTTCACTGAGCACGCCATGCACAGACACAAAATTAATAGCCAGTAGCTGATCCTCGGCCGCGCCGCCATACCGAGGTACGGTCTAGCGAAGCGCCGTTCGCCCTTGCTCATGGACGTAGAAAAAGGTTTGAACGTGACGGAACGACGCCGAGACTTGGAAGTAGACACAAAAAGCGAGATGGGACCGTAAATATTCTGCAAGAAGGCAGTCCTCCACTAAACGGCACAAACGCATAAAGGAAATTCTGATTCTGCTAAGTGTGAATATTTCCGGAACTGCCGATTTGTTCAGGACTTTATCGAGGAAAATTGCGCGATCTTACTGTTTCGGGGCCGTCGAGAACGCTGAACAGAAGACCTCTTTGGAGCATATAAGCTTAAAGCATGCGTACGAGGAGCGTTGAGAGAGGTTTCCCCCCGCTTCTCCTCAACGCTCGTTTTCTGGTCTCGTGCGCAACTTGGTTGCTTCCAAAATCCGGTGAACAAACGGCGCACCTCGAGAATCTTGTAAGTAGAAGGCGCGAATCCTCATGTCAGCGCGATCCTCGGACTTGGCGGCAGCCCAATCCTTGCCAGTGATGGCGGGCAGTTCACTTGTAAGCCGTCCGTCTACATCCGAAATCGAAGTCATAACGCTCTTCAACGAATTCCATAACCGCCTTTGCAGATACGTGATGGGTTTTGGTCTGTCCTGTCACGATGCCGAAGAGATTGTCCAGGAAGTCTTCCTATCGCTTTTTCGCCATCTCAATTTGGGGCGGTCACGACAAAACCTTCGCGGTTGGATCTTCCGGGTTGCCAATAACCTGGCTCTGAAGCGAAGGCACGCGAACAAGCGCGCCCTCGATAGGAATCTGCAACTGGAGATTAACGCACCGCTGAAAGCCAGTCCGGAACCTAGCCCAGAGGAGCAAGTTCTCTCCGAACAGCGCCGGACACATCTTCTAGGTGCATTCAAGTGCCTTCCGGAACAGGACCAATGCTGCCTTCGTCTACGCGCGGAAGGATTGCGTTATCGAGAGATCGCCAAAGTACTAGGTATTTCCCTCGGCTCCGTGGCGACGTCCTTAGCACGATCCCTTACGCGTCTGGCGTGCGCCGATCAAAGGTGAGTATGCGAAATAAAGACCCGCACATCTCGGATCAAGACCTGCTTCTCTACGCAGACGGCGAACTTCCGTTTGGACAGAAGTTCCAAACGCGCGTCCATCTCGCTGCGTGCTGGGAGTGCCGCGCACGAATGGCAGAGATTGAGGGCGCGATTGTCGATTTCGTTCGATTGCATCAGCAAAGTTCAAAAGCTCCGTCGCAGCCCATTGAAGGACCCCGGGCTTTATTGAAAGCACGACTGGCGGAATTGAGTCGGGAGATTCGACCTGCTTCGTTCTGGCGCTGGGGAACGCTGCTCAATCGGACTCGGCTGACGTACGGTGTTGCGGTGCTGTTATTTTTCTTATTCGGTGCCGGGATTCTCTTTCAAGAGTTGTACAAAACTGGAAGTGTCGTTCTAGGCTCTTACTCAGCGCCTCTTCCCAATCCGAAATTTACACCTGGGGCAACGGAGCCTACGACATTGGCCACTCTATGCGCGTCGGCACACGACCAAGTAGTGCGTAAGGTTCCGAAGCAAGTGCGGGAGGAAGTTTTTCTCGAATACGGAATATCGGGCGCTTCCCCAACGGATTATGAAATCGACCACTTGGTCACGCCAGGGTTGGGTGGATCAGACGACATTCGAAATCTTTGGCCGGAGCCGCGTTATCACACGGAATGGAACTCGTATGTGAAGGATCAGCTAGAGGATCACCTTCATCACCTCGTTTGCAGCGGTCAACTCAGTCTCCCGACTGCCCAGCGCGATATTTCTAATAATTGGATTTACGCATATCAAAAATATTTCCATACTGACAAACCCCTGCTGCCATATTCTGCGCGGAACACGTGGTCGCCTTCGATCTACAGACAGGTAAGCTTGATCGAGCCGCGCTGATCATCGCTCCGCCGTTACTCCCTCTTCGAGTCCAAAGGCTGAATAGAGGGCAGGGGATGATACCGCCGACAACCAATGATGTTACGGGAGTCCAAGGCTGCCGTAGGCGCGTGGATACGTCACGATGCCCCAGGGCAGATTGATCCCCTCGATCGCGCCAATCTCTTTGTAGGCGTTGGGATCGACGATCACAATGTTATTGGATCGACCGCACGCGAGAAGAATCTTCGAATCATCCGGCGTAAACGTGAAGTGCCAGCAGCGCTGCCCGATGGGCACCTCGGCAATTTGGTTGAGCGAGTCCGCATCGAACACCTGAAGCTTGCGGGCCGCCGCAGCGGCTACGAAAATGCGCTTGCCCGCGCGATCAAACGATTCGCCGTAAGGTTTTGCAGCGGTCGGAACGGATTTAATGACGTTGAAATCCAGGCCCATTTTCAGGAGCGTACCGGAAGCTTCCATCGTCACGGAATAGAATGTCTGCTGCGGCGACAACTTTATGTCGCGTGGACGCTTTCCGTAGGCCGACAGATCGACGTCACGAATGTGCGTGCCAGTTGCCGCGTCGAAGACACCGATATTGTTCTGTGCTTCGTTAGCGACAAGGAGATATTTGCCTCCAGGAGAGAACTCAAGGCCCTCCGTTTCTTTTCCGGCCGTGGAAACAGGTCCCGCAACCCAGGTGCCGACATGGAAAGAGGCGATTTGAGCTGGCGGTTCATTCGCATCGTCATCATCATCGTCATCGGCTGAAGGAGGGCCTCCGGATGACCCCGGTTCGAAAGTGGCAAATACGCGATCACCGGCCGGATCAAGCTTCACGAATTCCGGGTTATCGCCAATGTGCGTGCGCGCCACGAGTTTAAGACGTGGCGTACTGAAGACCGCAATATCAGCACTGTCTTTGTCCGCAGTGATCAGGTATTTTCCGTCATCGGTCACAGCTTCGCCGCGGGGTGCCACATCCGTCGGCTGCACCGAACGGACCACCTTCATGGTGGCCAGATCGATAACGTCAATTTTCCCGTTTTCCTCCGTCACATACGCGACGTTGGTGGGAATGCGGAAATCTCTGTTCCAAACAAAAATTCCGGCCGCGACTGCTATGGCGAGCACAACTAGGGATGAAATCAGCACCTTCGATGACATTTCATTTCCTTCCTAACCCTGGCAGGATTCGTGGGCGGGTTCACTCAGAACTCAACAAATGCCCAATTCATCTTCATTCCATACATTCCTCGGCAGCTACGCTTGTTCAGCATTTTGCAGGTTGGTTGCGGCATCAGAGACTCGATTTGCTGAATTCAAAGAAAAATTGAACGAATCGGTTCTGCTTGAACACGCATTACATACAACGTCGACAAAACCTCCATTGCCAGAAGCGGCTGTGTGCGTCCCGCAACGCAGCGATCGAGAAATTTGGGAAAACAATCGAAAAGACATTTGACAGTTGTCGTAGCGTGAGTGATCACAGTCGCTTTAGGAGAGCCTGTGGGTTACGACGAGGCTTTGAACAACACGGGGAAAGAGGCCAGCGATCGCTTAACACGGCCTTAATCAGGCAGAGAGGCCCGACTGAAATTGTATACTTGTGTTAAATATATCTTGGATCTGATTTCGTGTGACTACATGACGGCTTGCTGTCCTCACTGCGATCGAGAAATCGATACCCGCCATATACGTATGGAATTCGGCCAGACGCCCAAATGTCCAAAGTGCGGCGGTTTGGTCCGCCCTCATCGACCACACAAACGCGTCGTGTTTGTCAGCTCGCTGCTGCTCGGGATTCTAACAATGGAATTCTTTGGCGTAAGATCTGTCATCTGGTTCGTATTCGGTGTGGCGGTTTTGTGGGTTGCGTTTGCGCTAGGACTTAATATTCTGTTCCTAAGCGCAAAACCACTCGAACTGAAGGCTGTCACACCGGACCGCTTTCGGCCCGATCCTTTCACACGACGATTCAAATAGCGTACTGCTGCATGTAATGGAGGGGGATTACGTTGTTCGCTCTTGGCTTCCTCTCCCCCAAACTATAACCTGTCAAAATTCGGAATTGATATCGCACAAGTTATGACGCAAAGCCATAGGAGTAGCTCGAACAAGCCCGCACATTTGGCGATGCCAGGCACGTCCGGCGCAACGCCCCAGACCTTGGCCTTCTGCTGATTGACGATGTGCACAATCAATGCAAGGGGAACGAAGATGCCGAGCTTGAGCAGAAATGCCGGATTGACGACGTACTTGGTCGCTGCACTGGCGAACAGCATGAAGCCGCCGCAGATAGCGATGACGAAACCAGTCCAATTCCAGGCGAAGAGCGCATTCGAAAGTTCGGCCGCAGTGTTGCGCTTCTTGCCCAAGCCGAGTAGGCGGAAATCGAGGGCAAAATTCGTTCCCAACCACAATGACAATCCCGAGAAATGAGTCCATTGCACGAACGGATACGCCCAATCAGAGCCGCTGATCGATAATGCCCAATGAGTGTTTTCGAGCCACTTCGCGAACGACATCAAGAAACCGCTCATCGTTTCGAGTTCCTTGCGTGTCTTCCTTTACAAAAAGCAGACCACAACATTCCGGCTACAAAACGGGATCCATCGTTAGCTGACGCCAGAGATCGCCGGCACCTCAACCGAGACGAGAATCGCTCCGATCCACAGGATAAGAGAGATCAGCGCGATGAGTTTTGCGCCGATGGGCGCAGAACGTGATTCCGGCTGCTCCCAACTGGAGACTTTCCACTGGATAGCAATACTGAATATTAAAGCGACGATGATCCAGACAACTTTCACTTGGAAAACCCAAGAGTGGCCGAAATCCGGAGCATCGCCGGCGAACATCACAAAGCCCGACACCAGCGCGAAAATAAATCCTATCCACATCCAAGGAAGCAAGTCCTGTGCGAGCGAAGCAAGCGTGCGATTGCGGCCTGCGATTCCGAGAATGCGAAGATCGACAATCGCCATCGAGCCGACCAGCATCATGAAACCCGCAAAATGAGCTAACTCCATTACAGAAGACAACGCCACAGAGCTGTTGATATAAAACAAAAAAGAGTTGTGGAAAAGCGCTTGATAGAACTGATCCATAAAGTAATTCTGATTCCCCGCGCGGATCGTACATCCGCAGCCGTTGATGTCAATACGTTTTCCGAATTCGCGTTTTGAGCCTCTTGTGTTTGAAGCTGCAATCTATCCTTGCTCTGCCCGTGTATTTAGTGTTCAGACAAGAATGCCACAGCCGCCTCGGCAACCAGATCTGGAAACTCCTCGTGAATCGCTAATTTTCCTCTCGGCAGTCGTTGAATTAAAACACCCGGTGCCTCCGCGAGCGCCTCGATTTCGGCCCGCGATTTTCGAGGTGTCTGGTCGCCATAGAGCACGAGGATCGGTACATTTGCGCTGCGGGCGAGATCAAGGAAAGACTCACGGTTTTCCACGCGGTCTAACGCACCGGTGACAAAACGAACGGAACCGGACCTGGCTCCTTGCGTTCGCGTAATCGCAAGTTTAGCGGATAGGCGTTTCCCCGTGAGCCATTTAGGGTTTTCGTACACGTGATTACGCGCCATTCTCAAGATCACAAATCGACTGACATTCATTCGGTAAAGTAGCGGCCCGAAAAGCGGGTGATCCATCGCTGTGCGAACTCGTCCGAACCATGGCCGCTCACCATTCAGGACCGTTGGCAAAGGTCCCCGCCAGGTCGGTGCAACCAGAACGAGTCGGCATACCGTGCCAGGTCGCTGAACTGTTTGATGAAGAGCGTACGTTGCCGCGTGGCCGGCAGCGATGATTCCGTGGGGCCGAGGCGTCACCCCGCTGAGGAACCAGTCAAGAAAATGGGAAAGGGTTTCCGGCGACCAATCGCAACTTGGGCGGGGATAGTCGCCAAATCCGGGCCAATCAACGCTGACAACATGAAACTTTGCCGCAAGTCTCTCTAGGAGTGGTCGCATTTCCTCCCGAGTCGAAATCGAGCTTAAAGCCGGTAGTAGAAGAACGGAGGGTCCGCTTCCAGCCTCTTCAAGGCCAAGCGTGATTTCACAGCCATCCGACGTGTAACTTATCCTTCGTTCCATCTCTTGAAACCTTACACTGCGAGGATGTTCCGGTTCGCCATGGCAATCGTAGCTCCGTCACGAAGAAACAAAATTCTTGTCGGCTCGTGCGCCCGCGGTGTAGATAGGTGTATCTTGGTAGCGGAGAGATAAGCATGAGCGAAGTTGATCATAAGTCAATCGCAACAGTAATGGATATCCCGCTGCAAGTCTCGATTCCGGTCAAGCGGATCTTGCCGTGGGCAATTGTCGGTGCATTAATCGCGGTGCTGGCGTTCTACTTTGTCGGAGCGGAACAAGGTGCGACTCATCTAATCAGCGGGATGGGAATCCATGAATTCGTGCACGACGCGCGCCACCTGCTTGGCTTCCCCTGCCACTAGCGCTCCTAATTGCTGCTGCTTTTTTGAACTGATAATCGGTCTCTTGGACGGGGGACTCATTCCTTTCGGGCGGGAGAAATATCATGATCGGAAATCTCGTGCTTCGCGGTTTTATCGTTGGGATACTCGCCGGATTGCTCGCATTCGGATGGGCTAAGGTCTTCGCTGAACGGTCGATCGGTACTGCCATCACCTTCGAATCGGCCCAGGATCAGGCAAAGGAAGCGGCCGCAGTGGCCGCAGGAAGGCAGCCAGAGCCAGAGGCTCAGGAGATTTTCAGCCGAACCGTGCAAAGCGGTATCGGTTTATTGACGGGATTGGTTGTTATCGGGGCGGGTATCGGTTGTCTATTTGCGATTATGTTTGCCTTTGCCAATGGTCGGTTGGGTGATCTTGGTCCAGGCCCCACTGCAGCGTGGCTCGCGTTCTTATCACTCATGACCGTCTACGTGATACCGGCACTCAAATATCCTGCAAATCCGCCTTCCGTAGGTGAACCTGCCACAATCAAGTACCGCACGGGATTGTATTTCCTGATGATGGCCATCTCGATCGCAGCGACGATGGGAGCTTATCTGCTGCGGCGGCGTCTCGTCGGAAGATACGGTTCATGGAATGGATCGTTGATTGCGATAGCGGCATATCTTGTCGTCGTCATTTTCTTTTTTCTGATCTTGCCCGGGATTAATGAGGTTCCCCCCACGTTTCCTGCGGTAACGCTGTACAACTTTCGGCTGGCATCGCTGATCACCCAGATCATTTTGTGGGGTGCAGTCGGCGTGATGTTCGGTTATGCGGGCACGGCTGCCTTGGCGGGCAAAGATTGATCTCGCGCTAGCGTCAAAGCACGCCTCACAGGTGGGTAATCCTGACGGGAAAACCTGCGTCCTTTTGAAGCAAAGTCGCGTGACTTACCGCTTATGCTCTGTCTCCGGGATCAAGGGCGCAATGGGTCTCGGTTCAGAGACACCCGCGATTGCCGCGGGCGCACGCAAATCGAGAATGGGACCGTCCACTGAGCTGATTCTGTGGTCGATGATCGTCACTGGAATCTTCGACAGTGCCGCATCGAGATTGCCGTAGTAACGCTCGATCAAAAAGGCCTTCCCTCCGGCGGTAAACGCCCGGCGGTCCGCGTTGAAGCGATAAGCGGCTGCATCGGCGGTATGAAGAATCTCGGTAGCCCTCGCATCCGCAGCGGTCATCGTTTGGTGCGCCTGCTGCTGCGCATTGCCAACCGTGAGCTCCGCCCGCGCTTGTTCGTCGAAAATACTTGCCGTCGCGTTGATCTCTGCCGCCTGGACCGCATGGTACGCAGCAGCCGCACCTACAGGAGGATGAATTTCTTCGATCAGCACAGAGACGATGTCGATCCCCGCATGACGCGAATCGACATCGGCTGCAAGCTGATCGCGTAGCTCCCCAGCCACGTTCTCGCGGCGCGCCCCGATAACCTCGTCAAGCGTTCGCGAGTTAAAAAAGCGAAGGACCAGACGGCTAGCCTCGTCTCTGATCAGTGATTGGGGGTCGGCGACCGAGTAGACGGACTGCAACGCCGCTGAATCGGTCAAGCCGACGCGGTATAGGACGCTAATCTCAGTGTCGACGCTCTGGAATCCCTGCGGACCTGTGCCAGCGCTCGGCACCAGATAGTGCGCCTGACCTGGATGCGAGCTTTCCCAAAGTCGATTGAGGGCCAGCGGGGCCGGGGCCTCAGCGCTTACTGGGATGGACGCCTCGGGTTCAGCCTGGTCAACGCCGATCGCGACCGAATGAATCGCGCCGTACTCGACCGGACGCAACCGTCCAAGCGGCCACGGCAGCAGCAAGTGCAAGCCGGGCCCGAGCACTGCGACCGGAGCGCCGAATCGTTCATATACGCCACGCTGATCCAGATTGATCAGCTTCACACCGCTCAACACCCAACAGAGCAAACCGGTGCCGAGAATCGCAGGCAGCAAAGCCTTGCTCAGGAACGCGACGGCCCAACTCCTTGAAAAATCCAGCCCCAAGTGCGTGCGAAGCAGGACGGCAGGCGCTCGAGGTCCACCGGTGATCAACGCCACGAGCAGACTATTGGTGACGGCTGTAGCAGCTGTAGGCAGCGGCGTAGGCAGGAAGAGCCGGGCTAAGGCACGCACCGTAAGCTCCAGCATGATCAAGCCTGGAAGATGGGCTGAGACCCACACGAGCCAATACACCCAGGAAACACCGACACTGCGGCCCATCTCTAAACAGGCCGCAGCGACGAGCAGGAAGGTGACGAAAAGCAGGAGCTGCCGAACCGTCGGGACTTCCGGCAATTGTGGCTCCGGGAACGCTCTCGCAAAGCGCTCCGCCACAAGCGAAGCGAAGGCGAGTAGGAACGCGGCACCGACAGTGGCAACGCCAACCTTAGCTGCAATCTCTACGGAAGGGGACGCATGCGCCGGCAGCAGCAACCATTCAGCGAACCAAACGACGACCGCACCGGTTGTCACGATCAAAGCTTGCCCTTGCCGGGCAGCGAATCCGGGATCGGCTTTTATGGAGTTGTAGTAGACCGCGCCGCGCGCATTGGCTCCGAAAAATCCCGAGACCCGCCGGTCCCAGCTGAACGGTCCGCCAGGCGTAGCGAATGCCACAGCCAAGCTCGCGAGACCCGCGGGGCTAAAGCGACTGCCGGATTCCGCCTCTGCCACGGCCCCTTCCGTCTGCGGGGTCTCGGCGGCTGCTGTATAGCGGAACCGCGTACCCGTCAGGATCAGTGTGGCAACCGAAACAGTAAGGGCCATTAGGAGCGTCGGCAAAACGATGGCCCCTAAACCGCCGACGATCCATTCGCGCGCCATCGCTGGCGCAACGCTCGCAGGAAGCAATCCCACGAATATCCACACGCCGACTATGAGCACCGCACCGGCATAAAGCCATGTCAGCCCGCGGATCAGGCGATGTGCGCGAGGAACCGCATCGTTTTCATTCAGTTGGGTTGAACTGCGGGAAGCATCGTCCATACGGATGATCTAGTAGGGATTGCAGCCCGAATTTATCACAATCTGCGTTGCGTACGGAAAGGAACAGTGGCGGGGCTGACGAGGATGGCAGCGATGAAGAAAACGGTGTCCCGATGGCGACTCGCAATTTGAATAGTTGCCGCTCCGCTGGGGAAGTTACTGCCGTTTCAGACCGATCTGTTTGCGGGCGCTCGTGCGGATTCGGGCGCCGCATCGCTTTCCGTGTCTCGAGTCGTCGGATTGCCCGCGAGCAGATTGCGAATATCACCACCACTGAGCGTTTCGAATTGAAGTAAGCCCTGTGCCACAGCCTCCAATTGATCGCGATGAGTCGTAAGAACGCGGAGGGCTTGAGTGCGCGCCGCGTCAATCAGTTTGCGCACCTCAATTGAGATTGTCTGAGCAGTTTCCTCCGATACATTCTGCTGTCGAGCGACGGAATGACCGAGAAAAACTTCCTCCTCGTTTTCGGCATAGGCTACCGTTCCAAGTTCTTCCGAAAGCCCCCAGCGTGTCACCATGGCGCGCGCCAGCTTTGTTGCCGCTTCGATATCGCCAGCGGTTCCAGAAGTCACCTTATCTCGACCGAAGATCATTTCCTCAGCGCATCGTCCGGCCATCATGATCGCCAAGCGTGCCTTCATTTGCTCAAGCGTCATAAAAGGCCGGTCATCTTCCGGCAATTGTTTGACCATGCCGGTCGCACGCCCTCGAGTGACGATCGTGACTTTGTGCACGGGATCGGCCGACGGCATGTGCAGCGCAACGATGGCGCGGCCGCCTTCGCGGTATGCGGTCAATCGTTTCTCATCTTCCGTCATCACATGTGTGCGTCGCTCAACGCCCATCGTGACAGTGTCTTTTGCGTCCTCGAACTCATTCATCCCAACAGCACTCTTGGCTCGTCGTGCGGCCAGCAACGCTGCCTCGTTCACCAGGTTCATCAAGTCTGCGCCGGAAAAGCCGGGCGTGCCGCGTGCGATGACTTTGAGGTCGACTTCGGCTGAGAGTGGTATCTCACGCAGGTGAACCTTGAGGATTTGCTCGCGACCCACAATATCAGGATTCGCAAGCACGATTTCGCGATCGAAACGTCCTGGTCGCAGCAGTGCCGGATCGAGTATGTCGGGCCGATTGGTTGCGGCGATCAGGATAACGCCGGCATTGGATTCAAAGCCATCCATCTCCACCAACAACTGATTGAGCGTTTGCTCGCGTTCATCATTGCCTCCCCCCACGCCTGCACCGCGCCGACGACCGACCGCATCGATCTCGTCCATGAAAATGATGCAGGGCGCGGTCTTCTTCGCCTGCTCGAACAAATCACGAACGCGCGACGCCCCCACGCCGACAAATATCTCAACGAAGTTCGACCCCGAGATGGTGTAGAAGGGCACGTTGGCTTCGCCCGCAACGGCGCGCGCCAGCAGAGTCTTGCCGGTTCCGGGCGGACCTATCATTAATACACCGCGCGGAATGCGGCCACCCAGCC
>JASHRM010000228.1 GCA_030037315.1 Candidatus Acidiferrales bacterium | reverse complement strand
GATTGCAAAGACTGCCCATGTGACAGGCGACGTCGTCGTTCAAATCACAACCGATGGCCAATCGGTGATCGATGCCAAAGCCGAATCCGGTCCGCCGCTGCTCCTGAGAGCGGCTGTGGACAATGCGAAGACGTGGAAGTTTGTGCCTCACACCCCGGGCACCTTTCACGTCACCTACCGCTACCAACTTGTTACGGGCGATCCATTCACGTCATTTCCAAACTGGTTGCCGATCGTGGAAATTTCGGCGATTCCTCCAACGATCGCCTTCGATTACGCCCATATCTCGCTTGGCAGGTGGCAAGCGAAGTTGAAGGATCCCAAAGGTGATCGTTCGGTGCTCTTTGAATTCTCATCCACTGGTCCCAACGGCGACTGGCTAGACGTCGAATCGCCCGAGGCCAGCAAGGCAGATGAAGGGAAAGACGACGATTACGGTCATCTCGAGGGCGGTTTTCTGGTGTTTAGCATCAGGCTTGGTCAACCCATTAGGACCTTTTTCGTCGGCAAAATGGACGCAGACAAGATTGTCGGTTCTTTTGTCGATGAGTCTGGGACGCTCGGCACGTGGACTGCAACGCGAATCGCCGATCAGGAGAAGAAGTGAGCCACCGCGAAAAGCTTGCCGATCTTCTCCGCGCGAAATCGATCAAGCGCGGCGACTTCACGCTCGCCTCTGGCAAGACGAGCAACTATTACCTCGATTGCCGGTTGACTACGCTCGACCCGGAGGGCGCGCTGCACACCGGCCACTGCATTCTCGAGCTGCTTGACGAAATGGGCGTGAAGCCCGACGCCATCGGCGGCCTGAGCATGGGAGCCGACCCAGTCGTCTCCGCAACAATCGTGGTGAGCGCGCTCGAAAAGCGGCCCGTGCAAGGATTTTTGGTCCGCAAAGAAGCAAAGGACCACGGGCGCAAGAAGCAAATCGAAGGAATGGAAGAAACGCAGGGCAAGCGCGTTGCGATCGTCGACGACGTTTGCACCACCGGGGGCTCAACTCTCGAAGCAATCGCTGCCGCTGAGCGCGAAGGATGTGAAGTGGTCGCGGTGATCAGCGTGGTCGACCGCCAAGAGGGCGGTTCTGACGCGCTGCGCGCCAAATACAACTACCGTTCGATTTTCACCGCCCGCGAATTACTCACCGATGAATCACAGCCTGCCCGCCGGACAGGCGGGCCCGCAGGCAGCGCTCGCACCGCGTCATAGGCTCGCCATATTCCCTCGTATCAAAACGCCCTAATCACACCGCACGAAGTCCACAGGGATTTGTCGCCTTGACTTTCCGCCGCGCGGGCTAGCGTGGTTCTGGCGCCGAATCCGGTGAGGATTGGGGCCTTGAGCGAACGGCGTGAGCCGAAGGGCGAACTGGAGGACAGAGGGATGCAGACGCGATGTCACCGATGGCGGCGCGAGTTAACCAAATGATCATAGGCGACACTCGATATCATGCCCCCCATTTCCACCCGACAAACCTGCCGAGTAGAAGCGAGGCCAAATCACCTGGAATCAGCAAGTTGAAATTTTCTACCGGTCACATCTCGGCCTTTTTGTGCAGGTGCAAATTCGCGCATCTTGCGTGAACTCCGCAAGCGTACGCGCCAGCGACACGCTAAACTGTTCCTTTGCCATTTATTCGAGGGGGAGTGATGAAGCGCTCGGGACATCTGCCTATGCCGCCTTTGGCCTACCAGGATCCGGTGTTTATGGAAAGTTTGCCCGCCCGGCCATTGCGGATCCTGGCGGAGTACATCGATCCGATCAATCGCCTCAGAAGGGCGGGCGTGGGCGACACGATCGTGATGTTCGGGTCTGCGCGGATTCTGTCGAAAGACCGCGCCGAGGCGGCGCTGAAAAGATTGCAGGCGGCCGCAGGTCGAAAGCGCACTCGCGAGTGGCACACAAAAATCGGCGCGGCGAAGTCGATTGTTGGAATGTCGCGCTATTACGAAGAGGCCCGCGAGCTATCGCGCAAAATTACCGCCTGGGCGATGACCCTCGGCGCGCAGCCGAAGCGCTTCGTGATTTGTTCGGGCGGCGGTCCCGGAATTATGGAAGCCGCAAACCGCGGCGCTGCGGAAGCGGGCGGGTCGTCAATCGGCTTGAGTATTCAGCTGCCGCACGAACAGCGGCCGAATCCTTACATCAGTCCGGAGCTGAATTTCTGCTTCCATTACTTCTTCATGCGCAAGCTGTGGTTCGCCCAAATGGCGAAAGCGCTGATCGTTTTTCCCGGCGGGTTCGGCACGATGGACGAGCTTTGGGAAATGCTCACGCTGATGCAAACCGGAAAATTATCGTCGAAGCACCTGATTTTGATTTATGGCCGCGAATATTGGGACAAGGTTTTGAATTGGAAACACATGGTCCGCACCGGCACGATCAGCGAACAAGACTACGAAATGCTCCAGTTCGCTGACGACGTGGATGAGGCGTTCGAGCATGTGCGGCGCGAAATGGAGAAGTACCACCTCGCGTTAGACACGAACGAGTGAGGCGAGCGTACGCACGCATTCGGTCGTACTGAATCCCGGCGCGGCGTCAACGGACAGCCTGGCGGTCAGTTTTTCGACACGTCGAGATTTGCTTCGAAGACGGCGCTGAATCGCCGCTGCTCGTCGCGATCGTGAACGAGAACAATCGGCGAAAGATGCAGCGACTGTCTGCAATTTCTGCAAACGCTCATCTCGCCTTGCAGATCCTGAACGAATCCGTCGGTGAAATGATATTCCGAGCGCGGCCGCCGAGCGGCTTTGTGCCCTTGCGTTCCGCAATGCGGGCAGGTGTACTCGACCCAGTCCTCGAGCGGATCGCGGTTTAGCGCGGCCCAACCCGTGTAGCGAACCCCAACCGTCTCGATAGAAGAACGGCTCATGATGGCTTTACCTCCGGCACTTACAGTCCTTTAGACGCGCGAAAACTGTCTTTGATGCGCTTTGCTCGCAAAATCCTAAGCGCAACGAGCACAGCAACATGCGGCAGGGAACCAGCCTCGGTTCGCGGTGTCTAAATCTTGCAGAGTTCGCGACCTCACATTGACCTGAAACGGCGGCCAGCCCGTGACCACGGCCTGCCCGCGGTGTGAACCCGCTTGAGTAGTGAAAGCTTTTTGGGGGAGGGTGTGTGCCTGTGAACGATCTCGGGACTCTTTCTCAATGCATCCTCGATGGAAATGCGGCCGCGCTCACGCAAGCGCGACGTCTGCGAACGAAGGCGCTTGCGGCATCGGCGGTGTTGGAGCTGGCTGTCGGCGCAGCGCTGCTGTTGTGGCCACTGCTCGGGCCAACCGAAATGTTGCGCGCCTTCAATTTGACGCCCGTGCCTCCGTATCGGGGATTGCCGGATTCAACTCGGGTAAATAGGGAAGCGGAAGGGACGAGCCGCTCGACGAGGCGGGCCATTCCTCTGGTTTTTCGTGAACCCACGCCGATACCAGTTCATGTGAGCCAATCTCCCGAGGGACCGCCCAACATCGAAGCCGAGGGTGCTGCGGTGCCGGACGGGCTTGGCATCCCGGACACGACTGGCGACCGGCCCACGGCGCTGATTCCGACGCCTCCACCCGCAGCGCACGGCGAAGCGCCACTGCGTCGAAGCACCGACGTGATGAATGCGCTGCTGATTCGCAAGGTGCAGCCGGAGTATCCGGAGCTCGCGCTAAATATGCATCTTTCGGGCGAGGTGCGATTGAGAGCCGTGATTGGTACGGACGGATCCGTGCAGCAGCTTCAGGTCGTGAGCGGAAATCCGATTCTCGCGAAGGCGGCGCGCGCGGCCGTGCAGCAATGGAAATATCGGCCGACGCAACTGGATGGAACGCCGGTTGAGGTTGAAACAATCGTTACAGTGGATTTTATCTTGCAGCAGTGAGAGCTGATAGACGCTGTTGCGCGAAAAATGCGGCAGCGTCTATTCAGATTGGCCTCGAATGAGGACCAGGAATCAGAACCGGACCACGATCCCGGTCGATAGGCGAGCGTTGTTTTCCGTCCCGCCAAATAAGTGAGTCGGTAAGTAATCGCCCTGAATGATTCGCCACGAAATCGGGCCAGCCACGCGGGCGTCGATTCCGGCGCCTATCGCCAAGGCAAAACCCGTATCAGTAAAGCCTCCCGAATTTGCGTGCGCGGCCCCAATCAGAACGTGAGCGAAAGGTGAAATTCGAGCCGGAAAAGAAACCTGTGGACCGAACAAAAACGTATGAATTGACGTACTGACGCCGGAAGGCGAGCCGTAGTGGCCGTCGAAGTCAGCCACGCCGCCAAGCCAGTCGGCGAATTTGTATTCTCCCGATAACTCCCACCCATTGGTGTTGAATCCCGGGTTGTTGACTCTCATGTATGAATATCCGCCGAAGACCTCAAACTTGTTGCCTAGGTCCTGGGCACGCGCCGAGAGCGAGGTAAGCAACGCTATGGCTAGCAATAACGAGAACCGACGTAACATGCGACAACTCCTCCTTTGTTTGATTTTGGTGGGGTTTACTGCTCGGACTTCAAACGCCTGCCGTCGAGGTTAGTTCCTTTTTGCGGCTATATGCGACTGGGCCCAAAAGCCGTGTCGATTGTGAGAAGCAGACGGGAGAAAATGGGATGCCTGTAAAAGGTAACAGGTGACACCCGCCCGAGTACCAGGACTCTGCATTCTTATTTGCGTATATTAATAATAATATCGCCGCGAAATCATACGAGTCACCATAGAATCAACATCCCTGTTTTCATTCGTTTAGCAGAATTGTTACATGGGCATAAAGTTGCGTTAGCGTGCGCAGCGGTGTGTCGGTCTTGGCGGCTTTATCTGTCATTAATTGCTCGGATTTCAGCAGGGTTCGTCCTAGGAGGCGAAGATGAATCGCAAGATTTTCCTTTTTGTGGCGTTGCTGGCGGCTGTGCTGATTGGCTATCGCCCAGCTTGGTCGCAAGTCGAGACGGGAACCATCAACGGCACGGTCACAGATTCGACTGGTGCTGTGATTCCCGGCGCGACCGTGACCGCTAAGAATGTGGCCACGGGTGCCACGCGCACTGTGCAGACAGGCACGGCTGGCGATTACATCATCCCGGCCCTGGAGCCAGCCATTTACGAGATCACGGTGACGAGCGGCAACTTCGCGCCATTCACGGGGCGCGCAGAAGTGACGGTCGGCGGGAAAGTGACCGTTGACGCGCAGCTTTCTGTGAGCGGCAAGACGACGACTGTGGAAGTCGTGGGAGAAGGCGGCGCTGTGGTCAACACACAGACGCAGGAGCTCTCACAGATCGTCAACACGGAACAGATGGCTGCGCTACCAAGCCTTACACGGAACCCCTACGACTTCGTTGGAATTTCGGGAAACGTCAGTTCGGGCGATAACAGCACGAATAGCATGACCAGCAGCCAGAATCTATCAAGCCGCGGCGTTGGATTCGCCATTAACGGCCAGCGCGAATCAGGAACAGAAATTTTGCTAGATGGCATCGAGAACGAAGCCATATTCGGCGCTTCTGTTGGGGAGCAGGTCCCGATCGACTCCGTGCAGGAATACAGCGTCGTTACGAACAACTTTAGTCCCGACTATGGACGCGCATCAGGCGGAATCGTAAATCTCACGACCAAGAGCGGCACCAACGAATTTCACGGCTCCGGTTGGGAATTCAACCGGCTTTCGGCGTATACGTCGAACACCGATAATAACGTGGCGAACGACCTCCCAAAGGGTGTCTACACCCGAAATCAGTTCGGCTTCCAAGGGGGAGGGCCGCTCATCAAGGACAAGTTGTTCGTCTTCGAGAGTACGGAATGGACCCGTGTCCGTAGTGCGGCTGTGGAAACAGAATTGATTCCGACGCCGGAATTCCTGTCGTATACGGCGGCGAACGTTCAATCCTACTTCTCCACCTATGGGGCTACGCCGTACGCCATCACAACCACTTATAACCAGTCCGACTTAGGGATCGCGATACCCGGGGTGCCGGCGTCGACGCCGATCCTGGGGCAGGTCAACTTCAAAGCGGCGGCAGATGCTGGCGGGGATGATCCGCAAAACACATACCGCTTGGTTGGACGCGTGGACTACAACCTCAGCGATAAGACGACAATGTTTTTCCGTGTCGGTCGAGAAGAATCGGACTTCTTCGCCGGCACGGCTTTCTACAGTGCCTACCCTCAATACGACGTCGGGACCGCCGTCGGCAACAATACCTTCTTGTATTCACTGAACCACGTCTTCAATCCAAACCTCCTCAGCAGTACGAAGATTAGCTTCACACGGCTCGTCAGCCCTAACTCGTACAACACGGCCTACCAAAACGTGCCAGGGCTGATGTTTGAGGGAGCCACCGCCGAAGGATTACCAATCCAATTTCCCGGACTGGAAAACTTCATGTTGCCTGGCGACGGCGGCTTGCCGTTTGGAGGTCCGCAGAACACAGTTCAGCTTGAGCAGGATTTGTCCTGGACCAAAGGCAAGCATGCTCTGCACTTCGGAGGCCAATTTACCTACATTCAGCTGAACGTCGGATATGGCGCTTACGCCCAAGCCGTCGAGGTTCTTCCTACCGATCCCGGGCCGGCGTTCGATGCCATGATGACCGGAACGCTGGATTACTACGAGGCAGCTATCGACCCAGAGGGTGCGCTTCCCTGCACCTCAAATCCCGACGGTAGCTTGAACCAGACACCCGAGTGCTCGGTGACTCCTCCGCTCGGTCCGCCGAGTTTCTATCGCAGTGATCGTTACAAGGACTGGGCCCTCTACGCAATGGACAGTTTCCGCGTGACTCCCAGACTCACTATCAATTACGGGTTGCGCTACGAACATTTCGGCGTGCAGCACAACAACCATCAAGATCTGGACTCCAACTTCTATGAGGGCCCCGGCTCGAACATTTATGAGCAAATTGCGAGCGGTCAGGTCTACCTAGCACCGGACAGCCCCGTCGGCCAAATGTGGAAGCCAAGGTGGGGTACAGCCGCGCCTCGCGTAGGTTTTGCCTACGATGTCTTTGGAGACGGGAAGACCAGCTTGAGGGGTGGTTTTGGAATCAGCTACGAGCGCAATTTCGGCAACGTGACGTTCAACACGATCCAGAACCCACCCAATTACGGCGTGCTCGAAGTCTTCGATACTCCCGTGACCAACAGCAACGTTGGCCCGCTGGGCACCCCGGGACCGCCGGTGCCACTGCCTAACCTTGAACTCCGCAACGTCAACCCAAATATAAACGTAGCGCAAACTCAGTTCTGGAGCTTGGCGCTGCAGAGACAGCTGGCACGGAACACGATTCTCGAAGTCAGTTATAGCGGGGCCCATGGGGTGCATCTCTATGACATCATCGTTGGAAACCCCATCGGCGGCGCTCAGGAGTTTCTCGGCGCGCCGTTAATCACAGGGGGTGACTGCCCATACGAGAATCTGCTGACCGGAGAAGCGGAATGCTTAACTCGACCCAACGATCAATATGCGGGTATTAACGTCCGAGGCAGCGGCGGGACGAGCAGCTACAACGGCCTTAACATTAAGCTACAGAGTCAGAACCTGCACAATACGGGCTTCTCGATAGTGACGAATTACACTTGGTCGCATTCGCTGGACGACTTGAGCTCCGCGTTCTCCGATAGCTCCCAAGGCGGCTCCGGTTATATCGGTAATCTAGGGTACTTGGATTCCCTGGATCCCAAGCTGGACTGGGGAAGTTCCGATTTTGACGTCCGCAACCGTATTGCCGTAGCGCCGATCTGGGAAACGCCTTGGTACAAAGAGGGCAGGGACTGGCAGCGGCAGGTTCTGGGTGGCTGGACGATAAGCAGCATCATCACCGCCCGCACGGGAACTCCGTTTTCCGCGTACGACTACACCTACAACCTGAATGGCTACGCGGGTGTTGCGAGAGTCGTGCCTTCCACGCCGATTACGAGCTACAAGCCTAGCGCTGCCGTCGCGGTTGGGCCGAACGAATACCAAATCGGTCTTGTTCCGGGTGCAAATGATCTCGAACCGTTCAACACGACGTTGGGGATCTCTGATTTCGGCCCCTTCCCGGCCAATATGACCCGAAGAAACGCGTTCGTTGGTCCCGGTGCATGGAACACAGACTTTGCAATCCAGAAGAGCTTCAAACTAACCGAGCGGTTCGACTTGGCGTTCCGCGCCGAGGCATTTGATCTCTTCAACCACTCGAACTTGTTCGTCGAGGAGGCGGGGATGGCCGTGGATAATCTAACACCAGACGGTCTCGGCTGCGGATGCATCGGCGCACCTTTGCCCATCATCGCGCTGAAGGGCGGTCTTAACACAATTGCCCTCGGCGGGAACCACGACGAGCGGCGGTTCGGTCAATTCTCTCTGAGACTTGATTTCTAACCATCGCTAGACGCAGTTTCAAATGGGGAGCCGAAAGGCTCCCCATTTTTTTTGCGTTGGCCCCCTCG
>JASHRM010000021.1 GCA_030037315.1 Candidatus Acidiferrales bacterium | reverse complement strand
TGCGGATAAAAGCTCGCTGATTCGCATTTCCGTCCAGCCATCTGCCGCCAGAAAATAAACCATCGCGTTCGGCCCGAATTCGTAGATGACCTGCCGGCAAGCGCCGCACGGCGAGCATGGCTTGTTCTGCTCGCTGACGACCGCAAGAGCGCGAATTTCCAGGTTCGGCCCCGAGTGCGCCACAGCCGAAAAAATAGCCGTGCGTTCGGCGCAATTCGTCATTCCGTACGACGCATTTTCTACGTTGCAACCAGCAAAGACTTCGCCTTGTCCGGTCGCCAATGCCGCGCCGACCTTGAAATTCGAATAGGGCGCGTACGCATTTGCGCAGGCCTTCCGCGCGGCTTCGACCAATGCTTCTCGCGAATTTGCGTCATGGACGGAGTCGGACATGTCGATTGAAGGCGCCGCTCAAGTGCAGCAGATGTCGAAACAGGCTGGTAGCGTAGTAACATTCGTTCGCCATGTCGAGCCAAAACTCAGCCGCTGCAAATGCACGCCTGCCTGGCGATTGGCGTGCCCTGGCCGGGATCATCGACCATACAAATCTGCGCCCTGAGGCCACGCCAGACCAAATCATTCAGCTTTGCAATGAGGCCAGGGAGTTCTCGTTCGGAGCTGTAATGGTGCACGGCTGCTTCGTTTCGCTTTGCGGTTCGCAATTGCAGGATTCCAATGTGAAAGTTGGCGCCGTCGTCGGTTTTCCGCTCGGCGCGAACCTCACCGAAGTAAAACGCTTCGAAGCGGAAAAGGCTCTCGGCCTCGGCGCCAGAGAAATCGACATGGTCATCAACATCGGCGCTCTAAAAGTCGGTGATCGTGAATTCGTGCGGGCGGATATTCGCGCAGTCGCAGAAACCGTGCATGCACGCGGAGGACTGCTGAAGGTCATCCTGGAAATGGGCCTGCTGAATGAAGATGAAAAGCGGCTCGGCTGTGAACTTAGCGAAACAGCGGGCGCTGATTTCGTGAAAACGTCCACTGGATTTCTCGGCAGCGGAGCAACAGTGGGGGACGTCGCCCTCATGCGCCGCACAGTAAAAATCGGAGTGAAAGCCTCCGGCGGCATTCGCAGCTTTGAACACGCCCAGGCCATGATCCGCGCGGGAGCAACTCGCCTCGGCACCAGCAGCGGCGTCAACATCATCCGCGAATTGCGCGGCAGCTAATTTTCTTCCACGCAGCGATCGGCAAATCTTAGAATTTGCGCTACGTCTCCGCCAAGGCCCGGTGCACCAGGTGAATCGCAATCGCGCCTTCGCCGACCGCTGACGCCACGCGCTTCACATTTCCCGCTCGCACGTCCCCAACGGCAAAAACTCCCGGCAAACTCGTCTCGAGCATTTGCGGCCGGCGATCCAGCGGCCAGACCACGTCGTCGAGATCGCGTCCTGTAAGAATGAAGCCTTTCGGATCGAGCGCAACGCACCCGCGAAGCCAATCGGTCCTCGGCGAAGCGCCCGCCATCACGAATATGTGCCGAATATCATGCGAGGAAGTCTCTCCTGTTTGATTGTTGCGCCAGGTGACGCGCTCTAGATGGCCGTTTCCCTCAAGCTGCACGACCTCCGTGTGACAGTGCAGGTGAATGGCGGGATTTTCTTCAATGCGCTGGATCAGATAGCGTGACATCGTGTCCGCCAGCTTCCGCGACCGAACCAAGACGTGAACCTTGCGGGCTGTCTGGGAAAGGAAAACGGCAGCCTGCCCTGCGGAGTTCCCTCCTCCGATCACGATGATTTCTTCGTCTCCGCACAATTGGGATTCAATGTAGGTCGCGCCGTAATAAATTCCCTGCCCTTCGAATTGTTCCATATTGTCGAGGCGCAGCTTGTTGTACTGTGCGCCAGTCGCAATCACGATGGATCGCGTCGCCAGCACGCCGCCGTTATCGAGAATCACTTTGTAGGGCCGCTGATCGCAATTCAGCCTCGAGACGTTGTGCGCCAGCATCATCGCCGCGCCAAATTTTTCCGCTTGCGTGATCGCGCGCGCCGCAAGCTCTTGACCCGAAACACCGGTCGGAAAACCGAGGTAATTCTCGATTTTTGAGCTGGAGCCGGCCTGGCCTCCGGGCGATTCCGCTTCGACAACAAGCGCATCCAGACCCTCCGATGCAGCGTAAACAGCCGCAGCCAATCCCGAAGGCCCCGCG
The DNA here is from genome assembly GCA_030037315.1 of Candidatus Acidiferrales bacterium. Classification (GTDB taxonomy): domain Bacteria; phylum Acidobacteriota; class Terriglobia; order Acidiferrales; family UBA7541; genus Palsa-295. The sequence goes on along the minus strand of JASHRM010000021.1, from coordinate 6,160 downwards.
CCCACGATGATCACATCGCGCACGTGAAGCGCATCAACCGGGACATTGAAGCCGAGGCCGTCCGCCAGCGCTTGGATCGATGGACTGCGCAGCACTCCACGGTTGTTACAAATCACCACGGGAATTTCTTCCACCTTCACATCAAACCGATCCAGCAATTCCTGCGAGCTTTTGTCCGTGTCCAGATCCACGTAGGTATAAGGATGAGAATTCCGCGTGAGAAACTCGCGCAGGGCCAGTGTCTTTGCGGAATGCCGCGATCCCATCAGGATCAGGTTTCCCTGTCCGCGCCGAATCAGCTCGAGCCTGCGCAGAATAAACGCTCGCATCAGAATTTCGCTCATCTCGGCGTCTTTGGCGATCAGCGATCGCAAAGAATCCGGGCTTACCTCGATGAATTCGCCGGGCTCAGTCACGCGGCCCAGCACCAGCGAACGCCGCCTCGAGATCATGTTGATCTCGCCGGTAAATTCACCGGGGCCGTGATTGGCAATCGACCTTTCGCCGGAAAGATCGGGCTGCACGATCTCCATTCGTCCCGAAAGCAGCACGAAAAAGGCGACATCCGCGTCGCCAGGCCTGAAGAGGATTTCGCCGTGCTCCACTCGCCGCACTTGGCCAAAGGGCCGCACGCGGCTGATCTGCGCCAGCGTAAGCGAGGGAAACATTTGCGTGCCCGCATCGAGCGCGCTGGGTACCAGCGGAGTTGACTGTTGCGTGGCCATCTCGGATTAGAGTACGGGGAGACCGCTCAGGGTGCAACCCTCGGAGTTCATACGTCACGGGCCAGCACGGCCGCAGCCCGCCAAGGCTGCAGCGCAACAACTCGGTGGGCTGCGCAGTAAATGCTTTGGCAACAGCGATCTAGGTTGCAAAAGCTTACGTAATCACCGCTTTCTTTGCCGGGATCCTTTGCAGAGTTTCGGAGCTGATGCCGATATGTTGCATCACCAGCTCAGGAGGTGTGTTCCGGATCCACTCGGATGTAGAACCTTACTTATGCGTTTTGCGGGATTTGCGAACGGCGATATTCACCCAAATCAGCGCCGCAACGCATGCAATCGCGAGAACCTGCACGAAGGTGTCGATAGGACGCCCCCAATCCTGTGTTGGTGGGATTCTACCTCAAATCCTCACTCCACAGCTCTATTCAAATGCGGCTCTTGCTGGGGAAATTAATGGCAAACGATCAAAGGCATCGCTAAGTTCCTGAGCCCCCGCGGCGCGAACGCTAAACCTCGGGAAAAAATCAGCTGCAAATAAAGACAGCGTGTGAGCTTAGTGCGGGACCATCGTGGTGAGTAGCAGGCGAACCAGTTCCGCCTGGCGCCGTGTGTCCGTCTTCTGGAATATCTCAGATAGCCGTACTCGCGCGGTCCCATATGTGATTTGCAGTTTTTCAGCGGCAACGCGCAGATCCTCTCCGTTCGCCACCAATGCGGCGAGCCGGGCTTCAGCTTCCGTAAGGCCGAATTCTGCCTGAAAACGCTCTAGCGGCAGCATCGGCTGCTGCTCGGGATCGGTGAAGATGACGCAAACTGCGGGCCGAAAAAGGGTTAATGCGGGATGCTCGCAGGTTATGGGGCTCACGTGAATTCCGAAAGGGCGCTTTCCGGAAGGACGGTCTGAGCGCATGCTGCCTCCGGTCAGCGCCTCACGCGACCCATGTCGCGGCAAGGCGCGTGCGATCAGCGATTGCAATTTGTCGTTGTGATGCCGGCTCGCCAGCATCACGCCTGCGCTCGAAAAATTCACTCCCTCGCTGCCTGATTCGACGAGAACCCGCGCTGCGCGATTCATGAACAGCACCTGCTTGCGATCGTCGAGCAGAAAAATCGCCGAGCTGTTGCCGTCAAGCCACTCGGTACCGAACTTTTCCATCGCGCTTAACGAACCGATGCGCGCCCCGATCGCAAGAGCGCGTTCTAAATGACGGTGAAGGACAGCGAATTTATCGAGGTCTTTCGGTTCGTATCGGCCGGCCTTCCTTCGGCGGTGCAGAGCCACTCCTGCCTGCATCGAAGGCATCAGACGCGCCTGGCCCACCATTCGAAATCGCGTGTCGATCAGGCGCTCGTGCCAGTCGTAATAAGGATGCTTGTCCTTATCGCGCTCGCTGATTACCAATCCGTCGTGAACGATCGGCTGCCGCGGATGTGCGACCAAATACTGGACGGTCGGGTCCATCGGCGCGGTCTGTTCCAGATATTCCCGAATTGCGGCTATGTCAAAATTGATGCAGACAAACGTGGGCAGGCGCGGAGTTTCCGATCCGTCTAGCACCCAAAAGCTGGCGGCCTGGCTTCCCGTTACGTCAGCCAGATCTTTCAGTGCCGAAGGCCAAAGCGTTTCATCGAGCGCGGCATCGTAGAACGCCTCAATCACCGAAAGCATGCGTTCGTGCGACGACATGGCGGGCGTCTTTCTCGTGACCTATGGGCACTGCTTTGCAGATGCCCCCTGCGCATTCGGAGCTACGTGTCTCCGCTCGTAGGAGCGACAGTGTACCACGCACCGCTTTTTGGAAGCGCCGAGCTTATGTGGACGCGGGCACTTGTGACTTGTGAGGTTAACTCGGTCGTTAAGGAGGAGTTTGGTAGGGGCGGTGGGGATCGAAAGCATCCCTAAATTCCTAAGCCCTGTAGACACACGGTGTTGCACTCACTAAAATAAATCAACTGCTGGTTCTGCTGATTTCTGTGGAATCGGACCGAATATCGGAGAGAAGAACAGAGGTCAGCCCAGCTGAAGCATCCCAATAGCAGGTTCGAGTGTCCAAATTTGTTTCGTAACAGCTTCAAGAGCCAGCGCTATAGTTGGCGTGGGATGATTCCCCATCTGCCCGTGCGCTCCATTGCTCGGATTGCGTTGTGGCCTCTGCTCGTTGTGGCCTCTGCTCTTGGTTCCCCGCTTTGCTCACGATGGCGTACCGCCCGCCGTGACGTCCCATTTCGGCTACAAAGATACCTGGACGGGCTCAGAACTTAGCAGAATGTTTCCCGGCCTCGAAAACACTGAGTCGGGAGGTCGGTGAGTCTTTACTTGCAACGCAGGCTCGAACTGCTCCGAGCCATCTCAGACTTGGGATCGAGACTATTTTGTGTCCTGGCTCACTCCATCAGCTATAAAACGTGCGAGCTCGCGATCCCTCCCGCTGGCTGCATATTCGCGGAGCGTAGACTTCGCGGACATTGAATTAATTTCGAATAATGCATATGCCGCATTCCAGCGCTCGTCTTTGGCATTGCTACCAAGCAGCGTCTTTAGCAACGGCACGGATGGATCGCCAATTTCAACCAGCGCCAACGCGGCAGGATTGTTGGTCAGGGGCTGGTTTCGAAGGCCAGGCGAGGTGCTGACGGTTATCCAGCGGGCTAACGCTGGTGCGGCCTCGATTATCTTTAGTTTTCCTGCCAATTGAACGGAATCGCACCACGACGAACTAAGTCGAAGCGTTTTTTCGTATTGCGCGTGGGTGCCCATAGGGTCAACTCGTAGCAGCGCGGGCAAATGAGAAGCCAGATATTTTCGGGCCGCCGGATCGTGTCTTGCCAGCTTTTCCAACTGCCGTTCCGCTGTGTTGCTAGTCTCCTCCGACTGTAGCTGACGGAACAGTTCTGCGACGGTCGCCTGCTTCTGGGCCCGTGCCTCGCGAATTCCGGGGAAGAGGAGGACTCCCACGAGGCCGACGCTCACAAACACCGGAACGAATTTGCGCATGATCGCTTCGCTCAGAACGGCAGACTACCGTAATTAACTTGAGACTGAGATATGTCCAAGCTAGGTCCGGGATCAATCACAATTTTCATGTACCAGTTTCGTCCGTAGTAGACATTGTTGTAATTGCATAGGTTCGTGGTGAAATCCCAACTTGCAGTGCCAGAGTACACTGTATACTTCACAGGTGACGAATGAGGCAAAATGTAACAGCTAAAGAGCAAGTGAAATCAGGATTCCGCCTTGCGTTCGGCTGGATATTAGGGTGTGCTTGGTTTGGGTTGGTGATCTGGGGAATCACAACCGTCTTCGGAAGTGGGGCAAACTTTTCGGAGGGGCACCATCCTTCCCGAGTCTTGGGATATGTTCTCCTCGGCGTCGCTGGCGTGATCTTTCTGCGACGGCGAATCGCTGGAAAAGAGTATTCCCCGGAATCATGCTTGCAACCACGCTTGGAGGTTTGCTGGAACTGGAGCAGGGGCACGCTATCAATAATCCCTCTGTGGTGATTCCTCGTTGGGTTGCGCTTGTCCAGCTTGTGGTGATCGGCGCTGTTACAGCCCTATCATTCAGTTTCAAGAAGCGACCCCTCAACATCGTAGATCGCATTGCGCTATTAGCTTTTGCTGCTTCAATTTTCGTGGGAGGGAACGAGGCAACGCGGCAAGAACTTCCGCTGGGCTTGATAGTCGGCGGTGTTGCGTGCTAGCCGCGTGGGTCTATGACCGCATGCGTCGTCGCCGCCGAGGTGAGAACTGCTCGTCCCCTCCTGATCACGTGATGGCTTAATTCTCGCTGTACGTTGGGCGGCAAATTGGGCGGCCGAGAATATAACGCATTCCTACAATCTCTATGTCGGCAGTTTTGGGAAGTTGTCCCTCGTTTAGTTGAAATCTGAAGAAAAAAAGTAGCGGCTCTCGACCCGGACTCGCATAGAGTCCGGGGTGAGAACTCTTTTTGAGAGGAGAGCCGCTATGGCCGAGAAATACCAGACGTGTGCAAAGAAGTCCACGGAGAAGTTCGAGGTAGTGGGAAGGAAGGAATTGGCGTTGAGTGTGCCGCTGCCGTTGGTGGAGGTGTGGGAGGAGTTGCAGCCGGAGGTTGAACAATTGACCGGACTGGCGGGCTTGCAAATCATCCGAGCGGTGATCGAAGACGAAGTAACGCGGCGGGTCGGTCCGCGATACCGCCCTGCGGGAGCAAGGGGCTGCTTCCGCTGGGGCCAACAGCCAGGCTATGTGGTCTTTGCCGGGCAGAAGGTGGCCGTTCATCGACCGCGCGTGCGTACACGGGAAGGCCAGGAAGTGGAGTTGGAAACCTATGCCCGGCTACAGCACGATGGACGCCGGCAGCGTGCGGTGCGCGAAGGGATCGTTGCCGGGTTGACGTCGCGGAACTATCAGCGGGCCGTGCAGAGTGTGCTGGACGGCTACGGGATTCAGAAATCGAGCGTGAGCCGGGAATTTGCGCAGGCCAGCGCGGCGCAGTTGAAAAAACTCTGCGAGAGAAATCTGGCGGAATTGGATTTGCTCGCGATTCTGATCGACGGCATCCATTTCGGCAAACAAGTGCTGGTGGTGGCGTTGGGCATCGACAGTGGTGGGAAAAAGCACGTGCTGGGGCTCTGGCAGGGTGCCACCGAGAACACCGCGGTGGTGAAAGACCTCCTGGAAGATCTGGTGACCCGAGGACTGGCTTCCGAACGACGCTATGTGTTCGTAATCGATGGTGCCAAGGCCCTGCGTGCTGCGATTGAGAGAGTTTTCGGCGAGCGAGCCGAGGTGCAAAGGTGCCAACTGCATAAGCGTCGCAACGTCGCCGAGTACCTTCCGAAAGGTGTCCAGGCCGACTACGACCGCAGAATCCGCAACGCCTACGCCATGACGGGTTACGCGGAAGCCAAGGCAGAACTTCAGAAAATCTTCCGGCAGCTGGAACGTGTGAATCCTTCCGCAGCGCACAGCCTAGAGGAAGGCCTGGAAGAAACCCTCACGGTGCACCGCCTCGGCGTAGGTGAGTTGTTGCGACGTAGCCTAGCCAACACGAATCCGATCGAATCCTGCCTCTCTACCGTGGAACGAGTGGCTCGTAACGTGAAACGTTGGCACGCCGGTGATCAAACACTTCGTTGGACAGCCACGGGCCTGCTGGAGGCGGAAAAGAAATTTCGCAGGGTCAAGGGCTTCCGCGAACTCCCAGCTCTTCGGCTCAAATTGAATCCCGCGTTGACTCAGCAAGTTCAGGTCGCGTAAAGTGCACTCCTGCGAGAGCCGCCACTTTCAACTGCGCTCGGGACAATTTCAAGTTTCCTTCCATGAATACAGCGAACACAGACCCGTGCGGCTGAATCCGAAGGTGTCGCTCCGCTAGGGAGTACAAGTTATCGATAGCGGTTTTGTGCAACGTGTCTTCGTCAACGCCTGCAACAATCAAATCTCGATTC
>JASHRM010000001.1 GCA_030037315.1 Candidatus Acidiferrales bacterium | reverse complement strand
CGTCGCAAGACGATTTGCTGAATAAGCTCAATGGCCGCACGATTACGCGCTTTGACGGATCCACCACGCAACTCGATCTCTCGCATCCGGTGTTGATCGAGCGGACGATGACGGGCCGCGAACAGCTGCTCTCGCACATCGTTGAGCCGAATATCGCATTTATTCTGCTGATTGTCGGAGCGATCGGGCTTTACGTGGAGTTCACCCATCCGGGCATGTTCGCGCCGGGCGTGATCGGCGGCATTGCGATCCTGCTGGCGCTGTTTGCGTTCCACATGCTTCCTGTCACTCTCACGGGGTTCGTCTTGCTGGCGCTTGCCGTAGCGCTGTTCGTGCTGGAGGCTAAATTCCCAACCCACGGGATTCTCGGTGTCGGCGGAGTCGTCGCGATGGTTTTGGGCGCCGTGCTTTTGATCCAGTCGCCGATCACCGGTATGGGCGTGCGGTTCAGCACGGCTCTCGCAGTGGCGCTGCCGTGCGCGGTAATTGTGATCATTCTTATGCGCGCGGTTTTGCGTTCACGATTGTGGAAGCAATCAACGGGGAAAGAGGAGCTTCTCGGCGAGCGCGGAGAAGTGGTCGAGCCCTTAGCCTCGGCGGACGGAACCGGCATGATCCGCGTCCACGGTGAACTCTGGCGCGCCGCAGCGACACAAGGTGAAAGCATTCCCAAGGGCGCATGGGTGCGCGTTCGCAAGGTGAACGGGCTCACGCTCGAAGTTGAGCCGGCGAATCCGCCGCAATCGGTCACGCCTTAGAATTCTCGGAGGAGCAGCGAATGGACTTCAACTTCGTCTCGATCCTGATCGTCGCCGCAGTTGTCATTTTCCTGTTTTGGCTGTTCAACTCCATTTACGTGATCAAGGAATGGGAGCGCGGCGTTGTCCTGCGCCTGGGGCGTATGCTGCCGGAAGCGAAGGGGGCGGGCTTGCAGCTTGTGCTCTATCCGATCGACAAATTGACGCGCATGTCGCTGCGCGTCGAAACGCTCGATGTGCCGCCGCAAGACGTGATCACGCGCGACAACGTATCGGTGAAGGTAAATGCCGTCTGCTATTTCCGCGTCGTCGATGCGAATCTGGCGCTTTCCCAGGTGCAGAATTATTTGTACGCCACTTCGCAGCTCGCCCAGACCAATCTGCGCAGCGTGGTCGGACAATTCGAACTCGACGAGATTCTTTCCGAACGCGAGAAAGTGAACTCGAAGCTGCAGCTCATCCTCGATCAGGATACGGAGCCCTGGGGCATTAAAGTGACGAAAGTGGAAGTCAAGCAGGTCGATATCCCGGAGTCGATGCAGCGCGCCATCGCAAAGCAAGCCGAGGCCGAGCGCGAGCGCCGCGCAAAGATCATTCACGCAGACGGTGAATTCGAAGCTTCCACGAAACTTGCCGAAGCCGCCGCCGTGCTCGAAAAAGAGCCGGCATCGATTCAACTGCGATACTTGCAAACGCTCACCGAGATCGGCGTCGAAAAAAACACCACGGTAATTTTTCCGCTGCCTATCGACATCATTTCGCAATGGATGAGCGCGACCGAGGCAAAGAAATAGATGGCCGGAGGCGTAAAGCGGGGCGGCGAAAGAATTCTTGAGAGCAGGCATTTGGTGGGCCTGTTTCTCGGCGTCGTGCTGCTTTGTGCCGTCTTTTTCTCGCTCGGCTATGTGATGGGAAAAGCGCAGTACGGATATTCTTCCGTACACGCAGCGGAAGCGGGCAGGCAGTTGCCCTCCGCTCACGCGTCGTCAAAAACCGTGCCCCCGCCCCCTCCCATTCCCCCCAATAGCGAATGGGATTTTTATTCGAAGAGTCCGAACAATGGCTTGGAACCTGCGCCGAAATCCCCATCGGCTTCGCCCAATAAGCCGGCAATCCCCGCGCCGCCGCCCGGACGTCTCGAAGCGCCTCGTCTGGTGAAAGGTTCGATCGTGGTGCAGGTGGCTGCTGTAACCCATCAATCCGACGCGCTCGCCGTGGCGGACGCGCTGCAGCAGAAACAATTTCCCTCATTCGTCGTTGCGCCCACGACAGACAATTTTTATCGCGTGCAGGTGGGTCCCTATCAGGACGAAAAATCCGCTCAGGCTGCGATCCAGGCGCTGGACCATGCCGGCTTTAAGGCCATCATCAAACGCTGAATGATCCCTGAATGAAATTTTCCTGGTACACGCGCCTTTTGCTCGCGCTGGCGAGCGGCGCCACGCTGGCTTTCGCCTTCCCGAATTTCAACCTGTGGCCTTTGGCCTGGGTTTCCATTGCTTTGCTCATCCTTGCGTGCTGGCGCGCGCGCGCAGGCATGGCGATCCTGTGTGGCTTCCTTCATGCCCTAGTTTTCTACGTGATGGATCTCTCGTGGATCGATGTGGTCGTGCGCCAGTACGGCAACGTTGAATTCTTCGTCGCGGCGCTGTTGCTCCTGCTGATGAGCATGCTCGAAGGGATCGTCCTGATTCCGTTCTGCTGGCTGATCTCATTCACGTCGAAGCGAAACACGGCGATTGCCTGCGCCTTGGCGCCGTTCTTATGGGTTGCGCTTGAATTCGGGCACACGCATGTTCCCGTTCTGGGCTTTCCTTGGAACTTAGTCGGCTACGCCGCAAGCGGCAACTTGGCGCTTGTGCAAGTCACGGCGTTGACCGGGATTTATGGACTTAGCCTCATCGTTACGGGCTGGAGCGCGCTGCTCGCCTACGCAATTTTGTCCGGGCGGCATCGCGCGTGGCAAAGTGTGCTTGCACTCGCCGCAGTTCTGATTTTCGTCGCGATCGGCTGCCGCGATTTCGTTCCAGTGGACCAGCCGCGGTACGTAGCGCACTTGGTGCAGACGAATTTTGCGCAGTCGTATTCATATCCGCCCGATTGGATGCTGCGGCATTCCGGCGACCTAACTAATCTCGCCGAGATCAGCATCGACTCCGCAAGAAAGCTGCCCGGGCTCATCGTCTGGCCCGAAGTTCCGGCACCCTTCACCATGGCCGATTCCGATTTCTCCAGTCGAGCGCAACAAATTGCGCGCGAATCCGGCAATTATTTTCTTGTTGGCGTGGAAGATTGGAAACAAGATGCGGGGAAGTGGGAAGCGTCCAACAGCGCTGTGCTGCTCGCGCCGACGGGTCAGCGCGTCTTCACGTACGATAAGATTCACCTGGTTCCTTGGGGCGAATACGTCCCGTGGCGCAAGGAACTCGCCTTTGCTGGAAAACTCACAGCGGATATCGGCGATTTCACGCCCGGCGCTCGCTACTCAGTCGGCAGCGAGCCGGGCGGAACTTTCGGTGCATTCATCTGCTACGAAGCGATCTTTCCCGACTTGGTGCGTCATTTCACGCAAAATGGCGCGCAATTGCTGATCAATATGTCGAACGACGGCTGGTTCGGCCGTTCCTCGGCGCCCGCGCAACATCTGATGATGGCGCGCGTGCGCGCGGTCGAAAATCGCCGCTGGCTGCTGCGCGATACGAACAACGGCTTCACGGTTTCGATCGATCCCTATGGACGTATCGCCGCCAAAATGCCAACGGATATTCGCGGCGTTCTCGACGCGCCATATAACTTCCGCTCAGATCGCACGATCTACGTGCGCTTTGGCGATTGGTTCCCGTGGCTCTGCGTCCTTGCCTCGCTCGTGCTACTCGGTTTGGCTATGTTCCGCACCGCAAGAATCGCGACTTCCAAGTAACAGCCGGGTCTTTCTCTAGTCCAAATAACTTCATCCCTTGCCATTGCGAGAAACGAGCAATCGGGCGCCTTGGCGAGACACGAGGCTTGCCACTCTGGTGGGGAATCTCGGCGCCGGGACGGCGGGAACTTCCGCTGCGCTTCTATGTCTTGTCAGGATCGAGGGCACGCTGTCCAATCGACTCTCAATTTCGATTTTCCATTTTCAAATTTCGTGTAGGATTTAGTCATGGCTGAACACAT
>JASHRM010000227.1 GCA_030037315.1 Candidatus Acidiferrales bacterium | reverse complement strand
CTGAAACCCGCCGGGATACGCTGACCATCATCGATAATCGCGACGGTCGCCAATATGAAGTGCCGATCAAAAATGACACGATCCGCCCGCTCGACTTACGGAAAATCAAGCTCCACGACACCGATTTTGGAATGATGAGCTACGATCCCGCCTTTTCGAATACCGCCTCATGCACTAGCAAGATCACGTTCATTGATGGCGACAAAGGAATTCTCCGATACCGCGGGTATTCGATTGAAGAACTCGCCGAAAAAAGCACCTACATCGAGACCGCTTACTTGATTCTTTACGGCGAACTGCCCACGAAATCCCAGCTCGCGAATTGGAATTACCACATCACGCACCACACGTTCATTCACGAGAGCATCAAGAAATTCCTCGATGGATTCCACTATGACGCCCATCCGATGGGCATGATGATCTCCACCGTCGCGGCACTCTCCACTTTTTATCCGGACGCAAAAGATATTTTCAATGCCGAATCGCGCCGCAAGCAGACCTACCGACTGATCGGCAAAATGCCCACTCTCGCCGCCTTTGCTTACCGGCACAGCCTGGGCATGCCATTCGTTTATCCCGATAACGATCTGAGCTACTGCGGCAATTTCCTGAACATGCTCTTCCGCACAACTGAGCTGCAATATCGCCCGAACCCGACGCTCGAGCGCGCTCTCGACATTCTTTTCATTTTGCACGCGGACCACGAACAGAACTGCTCCTCCACTGCGATGCGAGGCGTCGGCAGCTCACATGTCGACCCGTACTCGGCCACCGCCGCTGCGACGGCAGCGCTCTACGGCCCGCTTCATGGCGGCGCAAACGAGCAGGTGCTGCGCATGCTGCTCGAAATCGGAGACGTCAAGAACGTCCCTGCGTACATAAAAAGCGTGAAGGCGGGCGAGCGCCTGCTGATGGGATTCGGCCACCGCGTCTACAAGAATTACGACCCGCGCGCGCGGATCGTGAAGCGCATTGCTTACGAAGTCTTCGACGTGATGGGCCGCAATCCGCTGATTGACATCGCACTCGAATGCGAACGCATCGCTCTCGAAGACGATTATTTCGTCACGCGCCGCCTCTATCCCAACGTCGATTTCTATACCGGCCTGATCTATCAGGCCATGGGATTTCCAGTGACGATGTTTCCGGTGCTGTTCGCCATTCCGCGTACTTCGGGCTGGATCGCGCAGTGGGAAGAAATGCTGCTCGATCCGGAGCAGAAAATCGCGCGGCCTCGCCAGGTCTATCTGGGCTACGATCTGCGGAGTTATCGGCCGCTCGATGATCGCAGCTGACCCGAATCGATCCACCTAGCGCTTTGTACTGCTACTACTACGGGTTTCCAGGGTTCAAACCGTAAGGTTTGGCCGAAAATCCGTTGCATTCCCGGACAATCTCTGGCAAAACACTGGGACGCCAAAAGGGTACCTACGGCCCAGACATGAATATCTCGACACGCCAGTTCGAGAATGCAGCGATCGTCGATGTAACCGGGGACATCACACTCTACAACTCTCCCGAAGTCCGCAAGACTCTGCTCAACCTCCTGCGCGAAAAACAAGTGAAGCGCGTGATCGTCAACCTCGAAAAAGTGAAATACATCGATAGCGCGGGCGTCGCCTCGCTGGTGGAAGGATTAAAGGTCTCACGCGAAATGAAAAGCGGATTTGCGCTGTATGGCCTGAGCAACACGACCCGCGAGGTGCTCGAACTCACGCGGCTCATCAAGGTTTTCGAGGTCCACAATACGGAAGCGGAAGCGTTGAGTGCGGGGTCCAGCGGGGCCACCAGCGCCGGGGGCACGAAGTAGTTTCACCTCTCGAATTTCGAAATGCCACTAACGGAAAGCATCGGCGTAGCCACAGTGGATGGCCTCGCCTACGTGGGATCGTTGGCGCGCCTTACGGGCGGCGCGGCCAGAGCCGTGTTTGTCGATCCATTTCGCGGGCGGAAAATCCGCTGGTCGCGTTCGATCCATCAGGCGATGGCTGTCGGCGTCGAAGCGCTGCCGATCGTTTCGCTGATCGCGTTTTTCGTTGGACTCATCCTTGCGCTACAAGGCGCGTATGAGTTGCGAAACCTCGGCGCGCTGCAGCTTGTCGCCAGCGCCGTCGCCATTTCGATGACCCGCGAGTTGGGCCCGCTGATGACCGCGATCATGGTGATCGGCCGGTCCGGCTCGGCCTTCGCGGCCGAAATCGGCACCATGAAGGTCAATGAGGAAATCGACGCGCTGGAAACCATGGCGCTTGAGCCCGTTCATTTCCTGGTCGCGCCAAAATTCCTGGCCATGATTTTGATGATGCCCTGCCTTACCACGTGGGCGGATTTTATGGGGGTCCTCGGCGGCGGTCTTTTCGGCGTCACGAACGCCGGCTTCACTTGGGGCACTTACATGCACGCAACGCTCGACGCCCTGGTTCAGCGGGATATTTGGACCGGGCTGATCAAGAGCTTGATGTTTGGCTTGGTCATCACCGCAGTCGGTTGCCAGGAAGGATTCAAGACCGGGCTCGGATCGGAACAAGTGGGCCGGTCTACGACTTCCGCGGTGGTCAAGTCGATTTTTCTGGTGATCGCCGTAGACTTGGTTTTCACAGCGATCTTTTATTTTACGGCTCCGCAAACGTAGGACGGAAAACAACGATGTCGCGAACATCCGCGCC
>JASHRM010000226.1 GCA_030037315.1 Candidatus Acidiferrales bacterium | reverse complement strand
TGGCTAAAGGCCAGGTAAATGACGCGATCGTGACTTGGCTCGATGGCATTCAGTTCTCGCAGCACTTGGCCCGCGGAGGCACGCTGATCTTCAAACTAGTCGCGGAAATGTCTCTGGTTTCCGATCTCAATGCACTGACCGACGCAGTTGCGAACCGCCACGTTGGGACAGAGAAAACAACGATCTCCAAGGACGTGCAAGCGCTGCCGGCGGACGGTTTCGATTGGAGCGAAGCGCTAGGTCTCGAAGAGGCGGCCTTGGAGATCGGAGCGAAAGGAATGCGCCAATCGAAAAATCCTCGACAGTATTATCAGGATTTGATGGGTTCACCTCAAGGAGCAGACTTTACGGTTCCGACCGCCAATGACGTCGCCGCGCTTCGCGCCCTGATCGCCCAAGCGCAGAGCGCACTGCGTCTTCCACCAAGCCAGGCAGCGCCAAACTTGCAAGCCCTGCAGGATCGCGTGCAAACGCTGGCGCCGTTTTTCCGGAAAACGGTGCCTTCCCTGGTGAAGATCAATGGAGCACGCGAACAGATCGCAGGGGCGCGAGACAAACTGATTCTGGCGATAAGAGCTCCACGGCCATCGGGGTAAAAGCGGCGCCAGCCGGTTACGCCTGCCGCCGCATTTGCGTGGGGTGGGAGGAATCGAATTCAATCGAATCCGGTTTGTGCCTTCTATGTGTCGTCGTAATCCTCGGTAAGAGATTCGAGAAACGCGACGAGCGCCGAAATATCGTCCGTGCCTATGGACATGCTGCCGAACTCGGGCGGCGCGTTGCGCAGCAGCCCTTCGCGCGCGAGCAGCGAACTATTCACGTAAAACTGAACCACATCATTGAACGTGAGCTTGCTGCCGTTGTGAAAATAGGGCGCCGAGTCTTCGAGGTCGCGCAGCATGGGTGTCTTGAATTGCGCGATCGTGCTTGCCAGGCCCTGGTCGGCGCCGCAATTGGCCGGATTGGGACAAACCACTGATGCGAGCGCGGTCTGCGGATTCGGAATATCGCTATTTAGATACACGTTCCACAAGCCGAGATCAGCGTACTGCGGACTTCCGGGAACAGCGGGATGGCGGAAGCTCTCGGTGGCATTCGGATGATTCGCCGTGACCGGCAAGTACGCGTTGTAGTTCTGCATGCGCACCGCCTGCGTCGGGACGCTTAGCGCCATAAAAGCGCCGGCGCCATTGGCCGCGTCGTATTCCTCTTGAGCAGCGCCGTTATTGTGGAAGCTGAAATCCGTGAAATTGGGAGGAACGTGGCATGCAGCGCAGTTCCCCGCGTGCAACGACCCGTCCGCAGCACCGCTGGCCGCAGTCAAAAAGATTTTCAGCCCCGCTAACTCAGTCGCCCCGAAGGCAAACGGCTGCGCGTGATACTTGAACGCACCATAAGAACCCGTGACCCAGATCGGATTCGACAGCGCGTTTACGGCTTGCAAAAGCGCCTTGGCGTATTGCTGCGGCGTTTGTCCGGCCGCGGGCTGCGTGGGTAGATGATTGATGCGCACGAAGACGTCATACGGCGAAGCGTAGTAATTTCCGTTTTCGTCCTGCTTGAAAAGCAGCCCGTACATGTATTGCGCGATCAGCTGTGAGATGCCGTCGACGATCTGCTCGTCCGTCGCGGTCGAAACGTCCAGGCGGTATTGCGCCGGCAAAAGGCAGTCAGGCGGGATCGCGGGATCGGTTCCCAGGAAAATCACGGCGTACGAAAGATTGCAGCCGTATTCCTGGGCTGGTGTGTTCATCCCGTTGTCGTTGCGAATCACGTCGCCAATGTGCGCGATGGCCTGCTGATACTGCGTGGGTCCCCAGCCGAAATTGCGTCCGGTCAGCGTTTCCTTCACCAAATCCGCTGGATCGCTGAACTGGCCGTCGAAATGAAGAAACGCGGGGCCCGATCGAGGCTGCAGAGAGCCAACCATTTGCATGGCGTTGCGCGGCGTGGTGGTGAATCCGTTCATTGGCAGCGGCAACGGGCTGCGCGTGGTGAAGTCCGCATAGGTGCGGTTTCCCGCGCCCGGCACGCCTTCAAACTCAACGACGAAATGGCACGAGCGGCAATTGATGGATTCGCCGGCAAACGGCCCCGGCATTGGCCCGGTGTAAACATTTTGAACCTGCGCCACGACGGGATCGCCGGTCGCAAGCGGAGCATTCACGTCGGTTTGATTCGCGGCGAAATATTCCGCGAAGCGCGTCTCGACGAAAAGGCGCTCGCCGATGTTTTGATCCGCCGGCGCGCCTTCGGCTTCCACTTTCGGCGGCGGAGCCTGTCCTGATGAGCATCCGGCCAAAGCGAAAATTGCAACTGAAGACAAAATAAGAGCAGCACGGCTGACGAGTCCACACTTGGTGCGCTTCACTTGGTATTCCCCTGGGCAACCGCGCTTACCGGACCCAAACTCTTGACGTACGCGATGATCTGCCAGCGCGAAGGCTCGGGCACCATGCTCCACGACGGCATTCCGTGTGCCAGGATTCCATTGCGCAAGAGCCAGAAAAGTTCGCCGTCGGTCGCATTTTGTATGTAGCCGGTGCGCAGGCTGGGCCGCTTGCCGTGGCCGAGCGCGTCGGCCTTGTGGCATTGCGCGCAATAATCGTCAAATAGTTTGTGGCCGGCCTGAATCGCATCGGCCTGTCCCGCATAGGGATTTACCTTGTGCCGGTAGGATTCAGGAACGTGCCGCAACCAATTATCCGCAGAACCCATGCAGGCGAACGCCAGCGATAACACTGCAAGCACCAAAGCCGCCCATTTTATTGGGGGTTTCGCGCACCGAGCCCGCGTCATTGGCCGCTCCTGTGAAAGCGCCCGAAGATTTGCCGAACTTCGTATGTGACGCTGAAGCGGTAAAGAATGCCCAGGCTGTTGTCGTTCAGTCCCACGTTTGGCGAAAATGCGATTGTCGGCCCCCGCGGAATCGAAAGCGCGATAATCGGCCCCACGTATTGCGACGTTCCTCGCCACCCGAAGCTGGTGGCGGTGCCCAGGCCGCCGTAAAATTCCACGCCTGCGGCCCAATTTTCCCGGCAGAAAGTGCAAGCGCGCGGACTGGCAGCCAACGCCAGCGGCCGGCTGATTCCAACGGCGTAGCCGAACTCCCAGGGATCGCTTTCGTTCAAATCTTTTTCGGCGATGAAATTCTCGGAAATGTTCCAGCCGCGGAAGTTGCTGGAAAGGATCAGCTTGGTCTCAAGAGAGCGTTCCGTCTCCGCGCGCTGGATGCGGTTTGGTACAACGTAATCCTGCACGCCGTCATGCCCCGTGACTTCGAGAATGCTGCGATCCGCTTCGTTCAGGTTTTCATACTCTGCGTAAAGGACCGGATTGATCCAGTGCTCGTGAAGCAGAGGCCGGAAGCGATTTTCGATGCGGAACCCGTTGAAGACTGCGCTGTCATTCCCCGTTGCTTGCCCGCTTAGATAAACTTCCGTCGTCCACCACGCCGTGGTTCCGAATTCAAACTCCACGGTGGCGCTGCCGAACGGATTTCCATATTTCGGTGACGCAGCTGTGCTCCTCATCTGAATTTCCAAATTGCCGGGCTCTTCCATCGCGTGCGAATATGCGACGAAATAGGGCGGTTCCTGCGCACGTGCGCGCGATGAACTCAATGCAACCACAATTCCAATAACACAAACAGCGGCAAACCTTCGTCTGATGATTTTCAGGTCGTAGTTTCTCGCGAAGGCGGTCATCTGGGCCCTAGAGGTTGAATTTGACTCCGATTTGGACGAGACGCGGCGCAGCTGCGTTGATCGCATCGCCGAACGTGGAACTATCGATATTTCCATCGACGGCCTGAGGGCCGAAGAACTGGGTGTGGTTGAAGAGGTTGAATCCTTCGAGTCTAATCTGGAGCGATTTCGTTTCGGTCATGCGAATATTTTTCAAAAGCGCCATGTCGTAATTGTCGAGCCCCGGACCGTAAAAAAATCGCCGCTTCGCATTTCCGGGAGTGCCCAGCGCGTTTTCCGTGAACGCGGCTGCATTGAAATAGGGCAGGCCGTTGCGAGGATTCGGATTCAAGTCTAGAGCCGCGCCGGTGTAATCCGGTTCATCCACTCCGAAGTTGTTGACGCCGTTCGGTTCGGCGCCGAGCAGCGAGTTATCGCCGTAATTCACAAGCGTGACGGGAAGTCCCGTACTGAAGTGCGTGATGCCCGAAAGCTCCCATCCTTGCGTCCAGCGATTCGTGGCTTTGATCAAACGTTCGAACGGTATTTGATAGCTGTAGCTGACCACGAAGTTGTGTTTGACGTCGAAGGCCGAGAGCGCTTTGCTCAACTTCGGATCGATGGGATTCACTTCCTCGCCCAAATTCGAGGATTGATCCTGCGACTTGCTGAAGGTGTAACCCGCAAGAAGCTGAAGGCGTCCGCTGGTGTGCCGGGCAGTGAGCTGCAAAGCGTTGTAGTTGGAATTTCCGATGGTGGCTTGGTTGGCGTTGCTGCCGAAATTCGATCCGAGCGGCTCGCGCGTGCCGTTATAAACCTTTCCGCTTGAGGTTACGTATGTGCTGTCTTCTCCAAACGGTCCGCATGGTGTTTGGCCCGGCGCCAAATTCGCAGGATCGCTGAGGAAGAGGCACAGCGCAGGATCGCCCGGATTTGCTTCTTCGAGGACAAGAAGCCGATGCGCCTGCGTGCCGGCATAGTTCACACTGATCACCGTTTTCGAGCCGATCCCGCGCTCGATCGAAGCCATGTACTCCTCGGCATAGGGAATGCGGTTCGTCGTCGGGTAATTGGGCAAGCCGGTAATCGGCTCGAACTGCGACCAGTCAATACTCGCGTCCGGATGGCTCGCGGAGGAATTTCGCGGCGCAAGCTGCACGGGAAATGCCTGGCCGAGATCCTCACCGCTCGACGCAGTGATAAATGGCGTGGAAAAAAGCGGCGGCGCGGGACTTGTGTACGTGATGCCGTAGGGCGCATTGGCGCTCATCACGCCGATCGTCAACGCTTCGATCGCAGTGTAGAAAATCCCGTAGCTTGCGCGAAAGCTCGTTTTGCCCGGGCCACCCAAAATTTTAGCGAGCGTGCCGTCGGCCGAAGCGCCTGGGGAGTAGGCGAGTCCTATGCGTGGGGCGAAATCGAGATTCCCCGGCGGGGCCAGCGTGCGGGGCACGCCCGGGTCCGTTGGATACAAAATACCGGCGGGGGCGCCGGGAAAGACGACCGATTGTTTTCCCGGCTCGAAGGTAGCGATCTGGTTGTATTTTTCGTACCACGGCTCGATCCGGTCCCACCGCAAGCCGTAATTCAACGTGAGTGAGTGCGTTATCCGCCAGCTATCCTGCGCGTAGAGGCCTAGATACTTGTTTCGTCCGTAGAACGCCTGCAATTGGCTCTGGTTGTATTGGCTGGGAATGCCGAGCAGGAAATCCGCGAAATCCGACCCTGTTTCCGTGCCGAAGAATAGAAAGCTGCCGTTGAATTGCGCAATGGCGTTGACGTTGACCTGGTCGTAATGAAACTCGCCGCCAAATTTCAGCGTGTGTGTGCCGATCACTTTAGAAAAATTGTCGAGCCACTGGAACGTATTTCCGGCTTGCTTTAATTCGTTGGTGTTTGTGCCGATGGTGTAGCTATTGAACCCAATGCTCTCGACGCCCTCGGTTTTCGGCGAAAGCGGGACAATTCCCGGCGTTCCTTCACCCACTTCGAATCCCTGGCTCTCTAAGCTTACGCCGACGCCTCCGATCGGCTTGCCGAGGTCAGCCGCGTCGCGCATATAGCTGAAATGGAATTCGTTCACGGCGTTTGCTGACAGAGTTTTCGTGTCACTCAAATCGAGCAGCTGCGCGCGGCCGGAATAAAGGGCGTTGAAACCGGGAACGTTGGCTCCGCCCTGCGCGATCGGATACGGATTGTTTTGCGACCAGTCGTCGAGGAAGTAATACCCACTCAACATTCCCCAATGCGTGTTCGCATCCGCGCGATAAGCGCCTTTGTCGTCTCTCAGCGTTTCGTTGAACGCGGATGTAGAAAAGGTTCCGTTCGGATTATTTGGCGTGGGAATGTACTTGAGCAGGTTGATCGCCGGCGCGGACCACGCGCTCATGGGGATCGTCGCGTTTGGCAACACGCATTGCGACGAACGATTGCATCCCGGCGTGTAATAGGGCTCGCCAGGCGTGACCGTATATTTCAACCTGTCGGACAAGACACTTGCCCAATTCGCTCCGGTCACGGTAGTGGGCACCGTGTTTCCGCTCGCGTCTGTAGTGACGAACGAGCTTGCCAAGTCGGAAAGATTGCCCATCCGATCCTGCAGCGACGGCACTGGGATTTGCCCCGTGTCCACGCCCTGCGTCAAGCGGGTCCCCTGATAATCGCCGAAGAAGAAAATTTTGCTTTTGCGAATCGGTCCGCCGATCGTGCCGCCAAACTGGTTCTGATCGAACTCGCCCCGAGTAGGCGAAAAATAATTACGCGCGTCAAGATCGGTATTTCTCAGGAATTCGAAAACGTCTCCGTGGAATTCGTTCGTGCCCGACTTGGTGATCACGTTGATCTGACCGCCGCTGAATTCGCCGTATTCTGCGTCGAAATTGCTTGTGAGAATCCGAAATTCGGCGATCGAATCGAGATTCGGAACGACCGCCGCGCCCATGTTCACGTCTTCTTCCACGTCGCTACCGTTCACCAGGAAGCTGTTGGCGAATTCGCGCTGGCCGTTGATCGAAATAGTGCCCGGATTCAAATCTCCCGAAGGAGAGAGGGCGCTCGCGCCAACATCCTGCACCGTGTCGGACGTGACCGACGTGACCGGGACGACGCCGGGCTGCAGAGCCAGCAAGTCCGTGAAACTCCGCCCGTTCAGCGGAACTGCCGTGATCTGCTGGCCGTTGATGACTTCGCCCAGCTGCGTGTTCATCGTCTCGACTTGAACCTGGTTTTCGGTGACGGTGACCGCGGCAAAATTCTGGCCGAGCTCCAGCGCGACATCGATCGTGAGGGTGCTGTTTGCGTCAACGACAATAGCGGTGCGCTGATACGGACGGAACCCGGAGCTTATAACCTCAAGGTTGTAACGGCCGACCGTGAGCGCGGGGAACGAATAAAATCCCTTGTCGTCTGCAATCACAGTCTGCTGAATGGCAGTATCGGCGTTCGTCACTGTGACCGTCGCTTTGGGCACAACCCCGCCGCTCGGATCTTTT
>JASHRM010000225.1 GCA_030037315.1 Candidatus Acidiferrales bacterium | reverse complement strand
ATGCGCGTTCCGCTGCAGAAAACGTATGAGGCTATGCCCGATCCCAAGCGGGTTCTGGCTGTAGGGGCTTGTGCGATCAGCGGCGGTGTTTTCGGCCGAAGCGCGATGTCAGCTGGGGGCGTCGGAACCATTTTACCCGTCGACCTTGAAATTCCGGGAGATCCGCCACCTCCCCTGGCCATTCTTCACGGATTACTTGTTGCGACGGGTCGAAAGGTGCCGATGGTCGAGGGCCGCGTTTCTTGAGGAGTAGATGAAATGTACGGGGCGATTCAAGGACTGCTTCTTCTCTTCTTCATCGCGTGCGCGTGCGGAATCGTGCTTTCGGCGTCATCCCGAGGAAAAACAACGCTCTGGATTATCGCCGTATTCAGCACCGTTTGCGCCCTCGCTCTGATGACTGCCGCGGCACTCGTGCTTGTTTCGGGTCAGGCTCCAGAATTGCGATTATGGACACTGGAAGGATTTGGCCGCTTCACGCTGCGGTTGGATGCCTTGTCCTCCATTTTCTTGTTCGTTTGTGGTCTTGTCTATCTTCCGGCATCGCTATTCGTGGCGCGCTATCTCGGCCACCTGTTTCGCGAGCGTTATCCCTCACAGCGATTCGGAGTTTTCCATTTTGCTTTGATGGGTTCCGTCGTCTTGATCCTGATTGCACATGACGCGTATTCGTTTCTGATCAGCTGGGAGTGCATGTCGATCCTCTGTTATTTGCTCGTGAATTACGAACAGAATCCTGACACGGATGCTCGCGCAGGCTACATCATGCTGGCGATGAGCGAAGCTGGATTCCTGTGCATTGTGCTCGCCTTTCTGATCGTGGGCCGAGGGGCAGCTGATTTTTCCTTTTCCGCGCTCGCTGCTGAGGGTTTGCGGCTTTCTCGAGGCGGCGTCTGGGGCGTTTTCCTGCTGGGTTTTTTCGGCTTCGGCGTGAAGGCTGGGCTTGTTCCCGTTAATTTCTGGCTTCCTGGCTGCTACACGGCAGCGCCGCCAACATTTGTCCCGATTCTGGCTGGGGTAACACTGAACCTTGGCTTCTACGGCATTCTTCGACTCAACATGGATTTGGTGCCGGCGCACGGCTGGGGAACAGGCCTCATTGCCTTGGTGGTTGGCAGCGTCACCGCGCTTGTGGGCATTCTCTACGCGACTACAGAAAACGATATGAAGACAATGCTTGCACACAGCTCCATTGAAAATGCCGGGATCATCGTGGCGGGCATTGGCGCCTCGATGGTTTTTCGAGGTTCAGGATTCGCGGTTCCTGCAGCTATTGCGCTCACGGCGGCTCTTTACCACACAGCGAACCACTCGGTATATAAAACACTGTTATTTCAGGGCACCGGCGAAATTGAAGCAGCGACAGGAACGCGCGAAATGGATCGTTTGGGAGGATTAGCGCGTTTCGCGCCAGGCTTGTCGGTCGTGTTTCTCGTGGCTTGCCTCGCGATTTCCGCCATTCCGCCATTCAATGGCTTCGTGAGCGAGTGGCTGACGCTGCAATCCCTTTTGAGGAGTGCGGTACTGGCATCGTCATCCGTGAAGATCGTTTTCGCGCTTTGCGGAGCCATGCTCGCGTTGACGGCCGCGCTCGCAGTCACATGCTTCGTCAAAACATACGCGATGAGTTTCTTGGGTATCAAACGCGGTGACTGGGAGCCTCATTCCATCAAAGTCTTCGGACGGTGTCATTTTTCGTCAGGTTATCTGGCGATTGCCTGCCTCTTGCTCGGAGTGTTGCCGACGTTCGTGGTGCCAGCGCTCAACCGAGCCGTGGAACCGATTGCGTCGGCCAGCGCCAGCGCTTCGCTCGTACCTCCGTTCTTTACTGCCACCCCAACGAATCAGCAGCTGCCGCCGGCTTTCCTTCAGGACTTTCACAACTTGGGCGCACAGACGGGATCCAAGATTCTGCCCGGGCGCGGCCTGGTCCTGCTCGTGAGGGGCGCCGAGCAAAATCCTGTCATTTTCGCCATGTCGCCTTCCTACAGTATTGTGGCTCTTGCGTTGTTGATTGTGCTGACGTGGTTGATTGTCAGGCGAGCCACACAAGCGAGGTCGGTCGCTCGAAATGAATTGTGGGCTGGCGGGATACCACGGCTGCTGCCTCAAATGAGTTACACAGCGACGGGATTTTCGAATCCTGTGCGAGTCGTTTTTCAGGCAGTTTTTAGACCCAACATCGTTGAGGACACGCGAAAAACGGTCGCGGTCCATTTTCGAACGGCAATTCTGCGGCGAAGAGAAGAAACGTATCTTGTAGATCGTCTGTTCTTCCATCCAATTGGCGACGCAGTGAATTGGTTCGCGAGACTGCTGGCGGGGATGCATCACGGTCGATTGAATGCGTACATTGCATATACGCTGGGCTTTCTGCTGCTAATGTTTCTGCTCTACCGGCTTACGTGAGCGAAGGCAGTGCTCGATTAGAGCAAGGCAGTTGACTTCCTTCCGGCACGACGTAAAATCATAACGAGGGCCAAGGAGTTCGGCCTTAACCGCTGTCCCCCCTAAGCCGGGACAGATGATGACTCCTGACGAGGGAATCCTTGTTGCGGAGTCATATACCCGGCGACGACCCCAATAACGGTCTGCACGGAAGAGTCCTTGTGGCTCGCTCTCTGCGCGAGCGATCGGCAGTAGTCTGCAACCTGGCAAGGTTCCCAGAGCGATTTCCGTTTCAAGAAACCCACACAGAAGGGAATCGAAGCAATGGCATCTGAAAACGTTGATGTCGAAATGGCCGTTGTAGCTGCGATTTCAAACGATCGCTATTCACTCGAAAAGCTGATCGATGAAGGGTTTCATCCGCAATTGCTTCATTCCTCGCAAGCTAGGTTGATCGCAGAAGTTCTCGTGGGCCTGCGAGAACAAACGCTCAACGCGGTCGATCCATTGGTCGTCAGATCGAAGATCGAAGAGCGCGGCCAGTTTTCACAACAGATGAAGGAATACATGGATGCGATAAGCCGGCTGCGACCTCCTAAACTCGATCAGTTGCTTTCGTATCTCGATCTCCTGAAGGACAGGCAGGCGCGAGAAAGACTGCTGAAACTCGGGACTGCGCTCGAATCCTTCGCGAGAGAGCGTCAACCGGGGCAGGCAAGTCTGTCTGAATTTACGGCGGGTGCAGTACAGGAACTTCTCGACATTCAACAACAGCGCATGCGAAAGCAGCTTCGGCCCGTGGGCGATCAGATCCGCGCGATCGTGTCCGAATCGAAAGAACGACCACACGGCCAAAAAATCCTGCTTGGTTATTCGCTTGCTCCTTTCGACCGGCTAACGCGACTGCTTTCCGGATTGCGGCCCGGCTTTTATTACGGTCTAGCGGGTGCGCCGCGACGCGGCAAAACCAACTTCGGGCTGCACCTGGCGAGCCATGTTGCCAGAAATCACCACATACCGGTCCTGTTTTATTCCTGGGAGCAAACACGGCGCGTCTTGACCGCACGGCTTCTTGCGAAGGAATGCGGCATCAATCCCACAACCATGCTGACAGAAGATCTGGAATCGCTGGCTGGGGGCCTCGATCGTCTGGCAAAGGGGTTGAACGGGGTGCATCAGTACGATCGCGAGGTGTTCCTCGTTGAAGGATCGCGAAGTGACACCGCCGATCGTATTCGCGCTTCCGCCTATAACCTGATGCACGACTTCCGCACGAACTCGGTCGCAATTTTTGTCGATTACTTGCAGAAGGTCCCGCTTCGGCACCCGCTGGCGGACGCTCGCGCTCGCATCGACGAGATATCCACGAGTCTCGCAGATTTAAGTCTTGAGCTTCATTGTCCTGTAGTGGCCATTTCGTCGATCGACAAGGAAGGATGTCGACTCGATGATGATCCGGGGCCTGATGCAGACCTTGACGATGTTTTGACCACGGCACGGCCGACGATGCATCACTGCACCGGCAGCGGCGACATAGAATACGACCTGGATGTCGCGATGATTCTTTCGAAGGACTGGGGAGCGACATTTGAGTTCGAAGATTTGCTCAAGACGCGGTTCGTCGGCGATCCGGCGAGCGTTCCGAAGATCGACATTCTGAATTTGAACATAGACAAAAACCGCGACGCGCCCGATGAGGCAAGTCAGGCCGTCCAATACGCTTTTTTTATCCGCGAGAACAAGTTCGTCGAGCTGGATTTCCGCCCCGAGGACGAGGCGCGCGCTGATTTTCGAGGGTTCGCGCGCGCGCAAGAGATCTTTGATTTATTGGCAGCTCGCGGCGACATCTCGGCGAGAAGAGATGCGGTCTCGCGATGACTCAATAGTGCGCGAACACGGAAGCGGCGATGAAAATCGTGATCATTTCCGATCTTCACGGAAACTATGACGCGCTTTCTGCGCTGCCGGAGAAGTACGACGAGCTATGGGTTTTGGGCGACTTGGTTAACTACGGGCCTCAACCGGGTGAGGTTGTCGATTTCGTGAAGAATGAGGCCGCCGTGACTGTCCGAGGAAATCACGATCAATGCATAGGCTATGGCGACGATCCTCAGTGTTCGGCAGCATTTCGCCAAATGGCGGAAGCAACGCGCCAGTTCTCGAATTCGGTTTTGAGTGCAGCACAAAAACAGCATTTGCGAGAACTTCCTCTGTCGGTGGACACAAAAAGATCGCATACCCGATTTTTTCTGTGTCACGCGACACCGTCCGACCCTCTCTACGAATACCGAAAGGCTGAATCCGAAAAATGGCTGGATGATTGTGTGCCGCTCGGCAGCGATGTGATTTTGGTGGGCCATACGCACACGCCTTTCATTCGCAGATTCAATGGCCAGGTTCTGGTCAATCCAGGCAGCTTGGGCCAGCCCAAGACCGGTACGTCGGATGCGTGCTATGCCGTATGGGAAAATGGACATGCCGAACTCCGCACATATTCCTACCCGGTCCAAAGCACGGTTGAGAAGATCCGCTTGATGCCAGTTGGCAAAGCCATTCAGCAGCAGCTCATCACGGTCTTACGATCCGGCGGCTTTCCACCGGGAAAATGAGGACGGAGTAATGTCAAAAATCGCGAGCTTAGACGCGCTGGAAATTTTGGACTCCCGTGGAAATCCCACGATCCAAGTCAGCGTATCCCTGGATAGCGGCGCGACCGGAGCTGCCAAAGTTCCATCCGGGGCTTCGACGGGACGGAACGAAGCGGCGGAGCTGCGTGACGGCGACCTGAAGCGCTATGGGGGAAAAGGCGTACGTAAGGCAGTTGGAAACGTCATCAAGATCATTCGGCCCGCCGTGATTGGCATGGATGCTTCGGAACAAAAACTCTTGGACGAAAAGCTGATCGCTCTCGATGGAACTACCAATAAGGCGCGTTTGGGCGCGAACGCGATTCTCGGAGTTTCTGTCGCCGCAGCAAAGGCAGCCGCTGCGGAGCGCAAGGCCCCACTGTATCGTTATCTGGCGCAAAGCGATTCCTACGTTCTTCCGGTACCGATGTTCAATGTTTTGAATGGCGGCAGACACGCCGACAACAACGTTGATTTCCAGGAATTCATGATCGCGCCGATCGGCGCCCCGACATTCGCGGAGGCTCTTCAATCCGCTTCAGAGACCTTTCATGCGCTGAAGGATATTCTTCACAGGAAGGGCTACGAAACGAGCGTGGGCGATGAAGGCGGATTCGCTCCCCGTTTGCGGTCAAACGAAGAGCCAATGGAGCTCTTGGAGACGGCGATTCACAAGGCCGGTTACCGCGCCGGATCGGGAATTGCAATTAATCTAGACCCAGCGGCCAGCGAGTTTTACGAAGGTGGAAGTTATGTGTTCAAGAAGTCGGGCAAATCCAAGAGGTCTTCCGAGGACATGATTCAGCTATGGGCGGATTGGCTCGAACGTTATCCGGAGATACGTTCTCTCGAGGACGGCCTGGCAGAAGACGACTGGGAAGGATGGCGCCGCCTCACACAACAGCTCGGGGCGAAAGCGCAGCTGGTCGGCGACGACATCTTCGTCACGAATCCTCAAATATTCGCAAAAGGAATTCGGGAGGGTATTGCGAACTCGATCCTGATTAAGCTCAATCAAATCGGTACCGTCACTGAAACACTGCATTGCATCAAGCTGGCACGAAGCAATGGATACACCACGGTAATTTCTCATCGGTCAGGAGAGACAGATGATACGACCATCGCCGATTTCGCGGTTGCAACGGGCATAGAGCAGATCAAAGCGGGATCCGTGTGCCGCGGAGAGAGAATTGCAAAATACAACCGACTCCTCGAAATCGAGCACGAGTTGGGCCGTGACGCACACTACGCCGGTTCGGATGTTTACTCACGATGGAAGCATTTGCCGAAGGACTGAACTGCAATGAATATCAGAGAGCTTACGGACGATGAGATCGAAGCTCAGGTAAGAGGATTGGAATCCCTACAAGCCGGCTCGATGGCTGCTGCCGCGCTTGTCGGCTGTGGCTCGAGGGCCATCGCGCCGCTACGATCTTTTCTTCTCCATGGTCGTCCGCGCGGCATCTATCAGCCCAGGCAATTGGCTGTCGAGGTCTTGGCACAATTGGGTGCAAAAGACGTTCTCATCGAATATCTCAGCGGATCCCAACAAATAGAGGACGCCGTTGTCCGCATGGGCGAAGATGCCGTCAAAAGCACTGCCGGCCGGGAACTCGGCCGCTGGCAAACGGAGGATGTTTTCCAGTGCCTCGTTCGTGTAGGAATGGATCACCTGCTTCCCGGCATCGTAGAGTCACTCGGCAAATTCCAGCGGCTAGAGACATTGCCGTATCTGCTGTGGGCGCTCGGGGATGGGGTCTGCCGCCCTTCTGCAGAAGAGGCGATACGGAACATGGGTGAAATGGCACTGCCCGCGCTTCTCGATGCAGCCACCGTTTCGACACCATCTCCCGAAGAAGAGAGTGGATCTAGTCTTCAGCGACGCCGTTGGATTCTTCGCATCCTCTCCGACTCCAGTGTGTCCAGACACGACTGGGAAAAACTGCGCTGCTTGCTCGATCAGAGGGATGCGGACATCGTGATAGAGACGGCCCGCATCGCCCTCGAGGTCGGTTCGGAACCGGAACAGCGACATGCCGTTCGCCGGATCATCGAAACCATTCCAAGAGCTGATTGGTTTCTGCGAACGAAAGCTCGAGCGGGTCTCGCAGAACACTTTGAAATCGCTCGCGAACAAATCGAACAGGAAATTGAAGAGCGAATGAAGGCCGACCGCAAGCAGCAGACGCTCGATGTTGTTCTCCGTTTGCTCGTCAATCTTCGGGGGCAGGTTTTCGACATGCAAAAAGCACACACTTAGAAACAGGGGCGTTGGAGTTCGCCTTAAACCGCCCGTTGGGCAGATGACTCCTACAAGATCAATTTTCTTGAGAGGAGAGAACGCTGTGAGCCTGCCTGACGGCAATGGTGTCCACCACCGTGAAGGAACCGATATTCCTGTCCATGTGAACGCAGAGCTCTCTGTCAGTTCGCAAAAGAAGGTTCCCTACTGCGTCGAGTACGCGAATGGAAACTTCGATCTTTTTGGAAGGGGCGCACCACGATTCAAAATTCTCATCAAGACGCCCGCCGATTTTGAGCGGCTACTCAAGCGCGATCCATATTCCCTCGCCATGGATTTTGTGCAGCGAGAGTTTTCGGTTGAAGGAGATCTTCCGGCGGCGGTTCGGTTCTATTACGCCCAGCGGCAAACCCGAATCTCAGGTCGATTCCTGCGCCTGCTCGCCAGCTTGGCCGTCGGTTGGATCGCGACGCGTTTCCAGACGAAGCGCAGAGCTGCCAAAAACATTCGCTTTCATTACGACCATTCGACCGACTTCTACAGCCTCTTCCTGGATGCGCGTCTTGTCTATTCCTGCGCGTATTTCAAAGATCGCGAACAATCGATCGACGAAGCACAACTGCGGAAGCTTGCGCACATTTGCCGGAAACTGGATCTTCAACCCGGAGAGCGGTTTCTAGACATAGGCTGTGGATGGGGAGGACTGGTCAGTTATGCCGCCGAAGAGCATGGAACTCTTTCAACCGGCTGCACGCTGAGTGCTGAACAGTTCAGTTTCGCAAGCGACCAAGCAAGGCAGCGAGCGCTAGGGCCAAGAATGAAGCTGGAGCTGAGTGACTATCGAGACGTCGAAGGAACCTTTGACAAGATTGCCTCCGTGGGAATGTTCGAACACGTCGGTAGAAGGCGCCTAAAACGCTACTTCGAGAAGTTGAATCGTCTTCTACGACCCGGAGGTCTGGTTTTGAACCATGGGATTATGCGGCCGGAGAACGTTCACGACGGCCCCGAAACCGCTTTTGTGCGCCGCTATGTTTTTCCCGGAGGAGAACTTCCGCATCTCTCAGAGGTGATTCGTGTCGCAGAGGCAGCTGGCTTTGAAGTGTTGGACGTCGAGAATCTGCGGCCGCATTACGCTCTCACCTGCGGAGCCTGGGTTCGCCGGCTTCAGGAAAACGCGACCCTATGCTTGCGCGAAGTTGAGGTCTCGGTCTATCGCACGTGGCTTCTTGCTTTGGCCGCTTCAGCCGTGTATTTCGAGGAAGGTCGTCTGAATCTTAATCAAGTACTGCTGTACAAACCGGGTGATCCATCGGATCGGCCCTTCAGCCGGGAATACATTTACAGCGGACTACCGTAGGAGTGGACTGCATGAGTACGGACTCTGAAACGTCTGAGGTTCAAATGAACGTCTCGTCCGATCCCGCTAGAGAGATGGGTAGGGCAACTCAAGCCCAACTGGAAGCTTACGAAGGGCTTAAGTTCGAGTTGGCGGGCCTCATTCGAGAAGCAAGCGGGCTGGCGTGGCGCGCGAAAAACGAATCGCTACAACGCAATTTCCAGTCTCTTCTGCAGCGTCTTGCTGAAGACCGCTTTTACTTAACCCTGGCCGGTCAGTTCAGCCGGGGGAAATCGACTCTGATGAACGCGATGTTGGGAATGGACCG
Organism: Candidatus Acidiferrales bacterium; assembly: GCA_030037315.1. Taxonomy (GTDB): domain Bacteria; phylum Acidobacteriota; class Terriglobia; order Acidiferrales; family UBA7541; genus Palsa-295. The sequence continues at coordinate 4,914 of JASHRM010000225.1, read as the reverse complement.
GCTACCGACCGGAGTGGTGCCTGTGACTTCGGTTATCACGGCCGTTAGTTACAACCCATATGAGCGCGTTAAGGTACACTTCGCAAATAGCAATCTGACTCAGGATGTTCCTCTTTCTGAATTACCTGAATGGGTTACCGAGAAAGGCAATCCCGGTAACGAACGGAAAATTGATATGGCCGAGGTACAACTTCCGGCCGAACTCCTTCGCCGTGGGGCGTTCTTCGTTGATACGCCTGGCTTGGGGTCCGCTGTAATCGAAAATACGAAAACGACGCACCGATTCTTGCCACAGATTGACGCACTCGTACTGGTGACGAGCTTCGAATTCCCCCTATCTCAGGAAGAAATTCTGTTTCTCTCCTCCGTGCGTGATCTGCGTCGCAAAATTTTCATTGTAGTGAATAAAAAGGACTTATCGCTGGTCGGGCAGCGAGAACAGGTTCTGGAGTTCATACGGTTGCGCGTGCTTCCGGAGTTTGGCTCGGACGAAATCCCGGTATTCCCTTTGTCCGCGTCGGAAGGACTAGCCGCTCGATTAAACGGTGATTTCGATCGTCTCGAACAAAGCGGATTGCCCAGGTTCGAAAGGGCTCTCGTCGAGTATTTGCTTACCGAACGTTCTCACGATTTTCTCGCGGCAATGTGCGAACGCATCGAGGCGCTTTTCAAAACGCCCGACGTCGCCGGACTGGGAGAATTAGAAAAGCGACTCGAGCAGGTCCGCGTCAGGATTCGCGGCGATGGAAAAAAAGACGATGGCGAACGCCGCTGGACCCGGGCCTCTTCGATCGAAACCGAGATCCTGCGACCCGTGAAGATTTCCTCCTGCTTTGTGTGCGCTCGAATGGCCGACGCAACCTTCAAATTCATGAGCCAGTTTCAATACGACCTTAGTCATAACCGAGATCAGCAGGTGTTCCACGCCTCTCGATCGGGATTTTGTACTCTTCACACGCGAGAGTACGCGAAGCTCGCTTCGCCTCAGGGTATTGCTTCGGGATATCCCCGCACTCTGCTGTTTGCTGCTGAACACTTGCTCTCACTCGTGCGCGGCGGGACGCTCAGTGACAATTGGGAAGAACAGTTCGAACAGTTTCTTCCAAATGTGCGCAAATGTCGGGCCTGCCAGGCGGTTGCGGAAGTCGAGAGCGAAACGATGGATGGATTCGTTCGTGAGAATCGAGGCGCTAGAGCGGACGACAGCGATCTTCCATGTGTTTGCCTGCGACACCTCGCGGCAATTGTTCAAAGAGCCGCCGGCACCGAGTTGGCGGCGCCGATGCTGTCACAGTCGGCGGCGGTCTTGAAGCGAACCGCCGAAAACATGGAACGGTTTGCCCTGCGGCACGGCGGCCACCATATGGAACTTGTAACAGATGAAGAACTTGCATCGTCTGAGAAAGGACTAAATCTGCTCGTCGGCCAGCCCAACGTTCGGCCGTTGGGTCGTAGCTGAGGCGGCGGTGAGCGATTGACTTAGAAGTTTAAAGCGCAAATAATAGCTTTGTTACGGGTGTTGGAGTTCGCCCTAAACCGCCCCTAGAGGGGGCAGATGACTCCTACGAGGGTTTTCAACCTGCGGGAGTCGTACGCGTGTATGTCCCTCCTGATCGTTGAAATCCCTGAAAAAGAAGTCGGATTGAGTGCGTGATTATTCGCACGTTCGATGGGTATTCCGATGACACCAGGCGAGCAGCAATCCCGCGAAACTCTGAATCCTTACCAGTCGAACCGCCTGCGCGTCACATGCCGTTACATCGACAAGCTTCTTGCGGAAATCGAAGACATCCTTAACACAACCAGCTCAAAGGCCGCCTTTCCACGGTACGTTACCGACATTCTTCCCGTACAACGGCGCACGATCGAAGACTACATCGCGCGCGTTCGAGTTCAGCTGATTCGAATCCTCGAAGGTCAAGGTATACCGCTCGAAAAAGCTTCGATCCCTGTTTCCCGGGCTGTACATGTACATCTCGGAGCCATAGACATTGCCGTTGACGAGCTCAAACCCAAGTACATGCGGGGTTACGGGGAGGTTCCCGAGAGTGTCGCGATCGAGCTAAACGGAATTGTCGGTGAGCTAAGCGGACTCGTCCATCGCTTCGATCGATACCTCTCCGAAGGGGTAGGTCAGGATCTGAAAGCGCGGCTGGAGCGTCTTGAAGCGTCGGGAAACGACCTAACACTTCTTAGAAGAATTGAACAAACTGTTCGCGATGGCGGACTTGTGGAGTTTCGATCGGCGATTGCGTCGGTTCTCGATCGTGCCGAAGACAAAAGCTTTGAAATCGCGGTGTTCGGTCGCGTGAGTTCCGGAAAATCCTCGCTGTTGAATGCGATTCTCGAAATGGATGTGTTGCCGGTCGGAGTAACGCCGATTACGGCCGTGCCCACGCACCTCACTTATGCCGACCAACCTTTGTTGACGGTTTGGTTTTCAGAGGCGCCACGCAAGGAATTAGAGGTATCTCACCTACGGGAATTCGCAACCGAGCAGGAAAATCCGGGAAATGCGAAACATGTCGTCCAGATGGTTCTCGCTCTTCCAGCAGCGAGACTGCGTAGCGGCGTGAGCTTTGTTGATACACCGGGTCTGGGATCACTGGCCACCAGCGGCACATCGGAAACGCTGGCGTATCTACCGCGGTGCGACTTGGGCATGATGCTGATCGATTCCGGATCCATTTTGACCGCGGACGACCTGAAGACGATCATGATGCTTCGAGAAGCTGCGATTCCAGTAAACGTTCTGTTGAGCAAAGCGGATCTGCTCGGGGCGGACGACCGTCAGAGGATTGTCCGCTATATCAAGGAAAACATCTATTCCGAATGCAAATTCGATGTGCCGGTCAATCCAGTAAGCGTTGTGCCATCTTGCCGAGAAATGCTGAACGATTGGTTCAAAGATCAGCTAGTTCCACTTTATGCGCGCTCGCAGGAACTTCGCGCCGTCTCACTGCGCCGCAAGATTGGCGCGCTGCGAGATTCGGTAGCGGCTTCGCTGCAGGCTCGTATTAAGCGGAGCGCTCAATCGTCGGCGACGTCGAGGGAACGTATCCAATTGGCAGAGGCGCTCCTTCGAAGAACAATGGGAAGAATCGAAGAGATTCGGGTGAGATGCTCCAAGGTTGCGCAAGCGGCCGCAGCCGAAGCTGCCCGTGGAACCGCCCCGGGACTTGCGGAAGAACCTGCTCGGCGGCTGGTCCACGCGTGGAGCAGCAGCAATTATGGCGTTGTGGTGCCGGGCCAGCTCGTTCGCGATAGCGTCAGTCAATTGATCGAAGTCGAAGCACGAAAACTACAAAGCGAAATCGTGGATCTGGCGCGCCAGCTTGGAACTAACCTTCGGCAATGCGCCGCAGATTTAGGTCTGCCAGATTTCCCGACTGACAACGAGTTCGAATCTTTGGTGAGAGGCGCACCAGTTTTCGAATGTCCCGCATTTGCGATGTCGATTCCGAAACCGATCGGCACCCGCTTGTTCAGAAAGCAGCTTATGATGCGGTGGCTAATCCGGAAAATTTCCAGGCGGCTCCCGGCCGTCTTCTATAAAGCAGTGGAGAATTTCTGGATTCTGACCGGCGAGTGGGCGACTTCAATGGTCGCGGAACTCAGGCAGAAATTCGACTCGTATGCCGAAAATTATCGTGCGCAGGCGGGACAAGCTCTGGGCGACCGGCAATTTACGAAGGATGAGATTCTCGCACTTCAACGAAGCCTCGCTGAATTGAATGCGGCTGCAGTAGCGAACCGATTCCACGGCGCGGACGCGGCGCACGAGGTTTCCGCGCCCCAGGAGAAAGCGCTATGACGAAGTCGAAAGGAGCTGAAATCGTCGGATACGCATGACCAAATACCTAGTGGTGGCTTTCGGAGGGGCACTCGGATCCATGTTGCGCTTTTGGGCTGGGGGTTACGTAAGCGGGCGGTTGGGCACACGGTTTCCCTACGGCACGCTTCTTATCAATATCACGGCATCGTTTTTGATTGGACTCATTATGACGCTGCTTTCCGAGAGAACTCAATGGAGCCCGAACTGGAGATATCTCATTCCAGTCGGATTCATCGGGGGCTACAGCACGTTCTCAACCTTCGAATATGAGACGTTTCGTGTTTTTCAAGACGGTGAGTTTCTAATCGCGGGTATGAATGTCGTCTTCAGCGTTGTCGCCGGATTCTTGTCGGTGTGGCTAGGAGTCATCACCGGAAGGGTGATCGCATGAGAGAGCAAGAGCACGCCATGAAACTGTCGATTACCAGCATCGCGACGCGCAATGCCTGTCTCTTGTGCGCCGCGCTGCGAGAGTTCCAAAACGATTTACTCAAACACTTAAAGCCTGACGACTGTCGACGGTTTTGCAATACGCATGGGTGGCTGATGGCGAACGCTGGGCCCGCGGAATCGGTGGCGGCGATTTTTCTCACTGCCATTTTGAATCAGGATTGGCGACCTGCGTCCCCGGTTAGTGAGGAATGTGACCTGTGCAGCCGAATGCACAAGGAGAAAGAACGCCGGCTCGAAGAGATCGCGAAGCAGCTGCGAGAGCCCAAACTGCGATCCTGGTTGCACGATTACGGCACGCTGTGCTTGCGCCACGGTCGAGAGGTGATCCACAAACTGCCGGAAGCTCTGCGAGAAAGCATACAGGAGCTCATTAGCAGAAATAGCGCCGAAACTGTCGAAACACTTGAGGATTTCTTGCAACGAGTCAAAGAAGGAAGCCATGCAGGCGGCGGCGTCCTTGGTCGCGCCGCTGAATTCTTGGTGGCACAGCGCGGAACCGAAAGCTAGGAGGAGAGAATGCTGACAGCTGGTCCAGCTAAGAAAGTTAGCATTTATGTCGGCGAAGAGCACAAGTACCACGGCCAATCGCTCTACTCAGCGATTCTGGATTTTTTGTTCTACCACGG
>JASHRM010000224.1 GCA_030037315.1 Candidatus Acidiferrales bacterium | reverse complement strand
CGAGCGTCTCGCACGCTATGCCCAGACGCGGAAGAATATTTTGCTCAGCGGCGGAACTGGGTCGGGCAAAACCACCATGCTCAACGCGCTTGGACGCTTTATTCCAGCCGACGAGCGAATCCTGCTCATCGAGGACACCGCCGAAATTCATCTGCCGCACGAAAATCTTGTGAGGTTCGAAGCGCGCCCCGCTCAGAATGGCCTTGCTCCCGTCGCGATTCGTGATCTCCTCAAGGCGTCGCTTCGCCACCGACCCGACCGCATCATTCTGGGCGAAATCCGCGGCGGCGAAGCGTTCGACCTCCTGCAGCTTCTCAATACCGGGCACTCGGGAACTCTTTCGACCATTCACGCCAGTTCGGCCCGTCAAGGTCTTGCTCGCTTCACAAGCTGCGTACTTCAAAGCGGCATCGACCTCCCGTACCGCGCGATCAAGACCAACATCGGCGACTCATTGAACGTTGTCGTACAGATCGAGCGCCGGCCCGGCCGGAGATTCATTTCCGAGGTCCTAGCGATTAACGGCTACGACCCCGACGCCGACCTCTTCGATTATTGCGCGATCTTTCAAAAAGCAGAGGCTCAACCATGACTGGCAGCGGTCCCAACAAGGAACTCGGAAGCGCCGAGTATTTGGCTTTGGCCTTCGAACCCTCGGACCGGCTGGCGATCCTCATCAGAAATGCCGAACGCAAGGAGACGATTCAGCGAATTACGACGGCAGCTAAAGTCAGCCAACCGTCCTTTCAGGACTGGCTCCGTTACAAGAATTTCCGCGAGCGCTTTGACGTTTATGTCGGGATGAATCCGCTGAGGCCCGACGCCCGGACGCGCACCAAAGAAGACATCTTGGCTATCCGTCATCTCTATGTTGATCTCGATTACAACGGCCCGGTATCGCTTGCCGCAATACAGGGTTCCCATACGGTGCCTGCGCCCAATTACGTTGTCACAACCTCTCCCGAAAGATATCAAGTGATCTGGAGAGTCGAGGAGGCCTCCCAAGAACAGGCAGAACGTCTTCTTGTCTTGATGGCCAAAGCTTACGGAGGAGACCCTGCAGCGACCGATTCCACCCGGGTGCTGCGACTGCCTGGTTTTCTGAACAGAAAGTATGAGGCGGACTTCGTCGTGAAAGCCGAGCACCAGTCTCAGCGCTTAAATCACTTTCAAGAGTTCAAGCTTCGCAGCGAACACGGCGACGCCTTCCACGACCTAGCACGTGGCTCGACAAGACCGCGGACGAGCGAAAACCGCCCGCTTAGCCAGTCTGAGCACGATTGGGCCTTCGCAAAGAGAGCACTGGTGCGCGGCAGCGATCCGGAAGAAATCATCCGCAGCATCACTCGCTTTCGTGAAGGGGAAAAAAACGATCCTCTCGATTACGCTCGGCGGACTGTCGCCAAGGCTGCCGCTCAACTTCAGCACGAACCGCAGACGGCTGGTACGGACGCATCGGAGCCGCGAATCCCCGAGCGCGATCTGAATCATTAATGCGTTCAATGAGGGATGCCTTTGCTCGACCCCGTATCACTAAAGCTCGATCCCGAGGGACTCGATCAACCGGGACTCTGCACATATACTCGGCCGGGTTCAGTGGCCAAATACAGCTCCGATCTTCGGCGCCATTTGATCGGAGCGTTCGGCGCAAGGCAGCTCAACGAGTTGACCCGCTGGGATGTGCAAGCGTTCCTTACGGGAAAACTTAAGCTGGGATATGCCGGTGCCCATGTTCACGGAATGCGCACTAAATTGAGTAAAGTGCTACAAGCGGCCGTCGAATGGGGATTCATTGAAACGAACCCCGCTCGCGTGCTTGAACCTACGAGAAAGTCGGTCGGCCTGCAGCATGTGTCTTGGCACACGTTCCGCTACACACAAACCAGGTGGCTCTCAGAGGCGGGAGTGTCTCCTCGAGTTGCCCAGTCAATCCTGGGGCATTCCGACGTGACCCTCAACGTGTACACGCAAGTGGTTCCTGAATCACAAAAGCTGGCAATGGAGAAAGTTGCGGCGATTTTGGGCACTTCGGGAGACCGAAGCGGGACCGAAACCGGCATAGCAGCGAGACCCGACTAGGTAAACACTGAACTTAGGGGAAGAAGTGGTGAACCGCCCAGGACTCGAACCTGGAACCCGCTGATTAAGAGTCAGCTGCTCTACCATTGAGCTAGCGGTCCAATCTGACGATGCAGGGATTTTAGCACGACAACGGATCGGTCCCAACGAAGCCGAATCCTGTAACGGATCGCGCCGATTGCGATGCTAATGACGCTGCACTGCGGCTTGGCGCAGCGTGGCCGCGATTTCCTTCGCCACTTGCCGCGCTTTGACCAAGTCGCCCGGCCCCAGCGAAATTGCTGCAACCCGCGCGTGCCCGCCGCCGCCATATTTTTCGCACAGCGCTGCGAGATTTACGTCCGCCGATGTTTCCTTCCACGGATTGGTGCCCACGGAGATTTTTGCGCGAGCAGGCGACGCGCTCACGCCCACCGAATACAGCGCGTCCGGGTGCAAAAAATACGGAATAAATTTGTTGTAACCCTCGAGGTCGAGATCGCTCACGTCGAAGTAAATCACCCCATCGCGATAATCAATGCGCTCCCGAAAAACATCGACGGACCGCCGGTGCCGCTCGAGCAGCGGACCAAGATGCTTTTTGACCAGCGGCAATTGCACAATTTCCGCGAGCGGCATTTCGGCCAAGTCCGGGATCAGCCGCGGCACCAGGTTGGGCTCCGGAGCGGCTTCAATCACCAACGCAAGTTGAGTGGCCGGCTCGGCCAGGCCGACGGCAAATTCCGGCGTCGGGAACTGCGCGCCGTCGATGATGTCGCCCCAGTGAATCAGTTCGGCGATCGGCTTGGTATTAAATCCGAATTTTTCCGCGGCGATCGTGGCCAAAAACTTTGTGCAGGATTTGTACGAAGGGTCGTAGAACTTTTTCCCCGAACGATCGTGGCGAAAATGGTCTGCATCGGCGGGCGTCAAAAACGCGCTTTGATGGTGATCGAACCACCAAGTCAGTTGAGGAGAGCTCGAATACTTGAAATCGACGATCGCGTTTTCGTCACCGTCAAAAATTCCGTCTTCGAATGGCTGAGACGCCTTGTGCGTCATGCCGGTGTAAAGAAACTCGGCCTTTGGATGGATGCGCTCCCGGTAAAAACGGGAGAAAATCGCCGCAGACGATGCGCCGTCGAAGCATTTATCGTGGAAACAAACCCGGACCTTCAACCCCTTCTCCTCTGTTGATGTGCTTGCAGCCGTATAGATTCCTGCAGAACAAAGTCAATTAGGATGGCTACTCATTCTAAGGTTGTCAAGCGGCAGCGCTGCGGGTTTTAGGCGCCTGGTTGCGGCAAAAGCAATCGTGGGCGTGATCGTTCACCATCCCTGTCGCTTGCATGAACGCATAGCAAATCGTCGATCCCACGAAGCGAAAACCCCGGTTTTTCAGGTCTTCGCTCATCGCGTCTGATTCCGGAGTCCGGGCAGGAACGCCGCGCCGCCTTGCGCTCTTCTTCCCGGAAACCGGCTGTTTGGTGAATTGCCAAATGTACTTGGCGAAGCTGCCAAACTCCTTCTGGATCGCGAGAAACGCTTTCGCGTTCGAGACGGTGGCCGCAATTTTCAGCCGGTTGCGAACGATGCCTGGATTCGCCAGCAGTTTGCGAACCCGGCGCGAATCGTATCGTGCGATTTTTCGCGCATCGAACCCATCGAACGCCGCTCGATAGTTCTCGCGCTTGTTGAGGATCGTCTCCCAACTCAGCCCTGCTTGCGCTCCCTCTAAAATCAGCAATTCGAAAAGCTTGCGGTCGTCGCGAACCGGCCGGCCCCATTCGCGATCGTGGTATCGGATCATTGCCGGGCTCTGCGCCCACTGGCACCGACGCGCGGACTCCTTTGGTTTACGCTTCATTCTCGAATGAAAATTCCAAGATGAATCAGGGCAGGAGAAATCTCAACAATCCAACGCCGCAAATAACACATGATCGGGGCGATTTAGGCCCCGGAACCGCGACAGGCGCTCTTACGAAATGTGGCGCTCGAGAATCTTGACGATGTTCTCTTTCGGCTGCGCGCCGACGATTTGCTCGGCCACTTGGCCATCCTTGAAAACCAGCAGCGTAGGAATGCCGCGAATGCTGAACTTCCCGGGCACGTTCATGTTGTCATCGATATTGAGCTTCACGACCTTCAGCTTACCTTGATGCTCGCGTGCGATCTCTTCGACCGTCGGCGTCAGCATGTGGCAGGGACGGCACCAATCCGCCCAAAAATCCACCATTACGGGCTGGGTCTTGCTGGCTTCGATCACGTCCGCCTGAAAGCTCGAATCTGTTACCGACTGTAGAATGCTATCCGCCATGTTTTCCTCATTTTGCGCCGGTTACCGGGCCACCCGCCGATTCTAGCGCCTCTATTTAGATGTTCCTGCGACCCTGGGGATTCGCGACCTCTTGGCCGCTTCGTACAGAGTGACATAGGCAGCCGCCGAGGTCTTCCAGGAGAAATCCTTGTTCATCCCGTTTGCTTGCGCGGCCCGCCAGAACTTTGGCTCGCGATACGTCTTCAACGCCAGCCGCACGCAGTCGAGCAACGCCGTTCCTTCGTAGTCGTCGAACTTAAAGC